>NZ_JBHTST010000028.1:42918-67860 GCF_042794995.1 Streptomyces sp. NPDC056503 | reverse complement strand
GCGCGGACCCGGGCCACGGGCCTGGCGCGGCCGTCAGTTCACGCCCCGGTCGAGCCCGTCCCAGTAGGGCTCGCGGAGCTTGAACTTCTGGATCTTGCCGGTGGCGGTGCGCGGGATCTCCTGCCTGAACTCCACGCTCGTCGGGGCCTTGTACCCCGCCATCCGTTCCTTGCAGTGCGCGATGATCTCCGCCTCCGAGACCGTCGCGCCGGCCTCCGTGACGACGAGCGCCTTGATCGTCTCGCCCCACTTCTCGTCCGGTACGCCGATGACGGCCACCTCGGCCACCGCCGGGTGGCGGAAGACGACGTCCTCGACCTCGATCGACGACACGTTCTCGCCGCCGGTGATGATGACGTCCTTCTTCCGGTCCGAGATCGTCAGGTGGCCGTCCAGCTCGTCGAACGTGCCGCCGTCACCGGTGTGGAACCAGCCGTCCTCCAGGGCGGCTCCGGTCTCCTCCGGCTTGTCCCAGTAGCCGTCGAGGACCGTGTTGGACCGGGCCAGCACCTCGCCCGTACCGGAGAGTTCCATCTTCACGCCGAGCGCGGGCAGCCCGGCCCGCGACAGCCTGCGCGCCCGCTCCTCCGCCGGCAGGTGCGCGTCGGCCGGGCGGGTGCGGTTGAAGGTCAGCAGCGGCGAGGTCTCGGTGAGACCGTAGATCTGGGTGAACTCCCAGCCCAGTTCCTCCTCCACCTGCTGGATCAGCCGGCTCGGCGGCGGCGCGCCCGCGCACACGATCCGCACCCGGTCCCGGCCCGGGACCGGCCCCTCCCAGTCGGCCGCCGCGTCCACGACCGCCTTCCAGACCGCGGGCGCCCCGCACATCAGGGTGACCCCGTGCGCGTCGACGCGGCGCAGGATCTCCGCGCCGTCGACCTTGCGCAGCACCACCTGCTTCACGCCGAGGCCGGCCATCACGTACGGCATGCCCCAGCCGTTGCAGTGGAACATCGGCAGCGTGTGCATGTAGACGTCCCGCTCCCACACCCGCGTGTGGAGGCCGAAGGTCAGGCCGTTGACCCAGATGTTGCGGTGCGTCAGCTGCACGCCCTTGGGACGGGCCGTCGTGCCGGAGGTGTAGTTGACGGTCGCCGTGGCGTCCTCGTCCGGCGCCGACCACGGACGGGGCTCGACACCGAACCGCATCAGTTCCGTGTCCGTCTCCTCCCCGAGCACGAAGCGGTGCCGCGTCCTGATCCCCGACAGCGCGGCGTCCAGTTCCGGGTCGACCAGCAGGACCGAGGCCCCGCTCTGCCCCACCACGTACGCGACCTCCTCCGGCTTCAGCCGGAAGTTGACCGGTACGCAGATCCGGCCGCTCATCGGGATCGCGAACAACAGCTCCAGGAGGCGGGCCGAGTTGTGGCTGGCCACCGCCACCCGCTCGCCCTCCCCCACGCCCAGCGCGTCGAACCCCGCCTGCCAGGCCCGCACCCGCTCGGCGAAGCCTCCGTAGGTCGTCGTGGGAACGGCCCGCGCGGGCTGGTCCGGTTCGTCCACCACTCCCACGCCGTCGCGGAATCCGAGCTCCGCCCGCTCCAGGAAGTCGGTGATCGTCATCGGTACACGCATCGGTGTCGCCTCTTCGCAGATAGGGGCCGGTCCCGGCGGCACGCCGCCGGCGGGACAGGCCGTTGGATCCGGAGAACGCCTAACGCGCCATCCAAACAGAGGAACCGGACGCCGTCAGGACCTCGCCGGCCCGGCCGGCGTGGTGGAGGTAGCCGTCCTCGTCACGGGTGCCGAGGTCGCCGGTGCGGTAGTAGCCGCCGGCCATCGACCGGACCGTCCGTTCCGGGTCGTCGTGGTAACCCGTCATCAGGCCCGCGGGGTTGGTGGACAGGTCGAGACAGATCTCGCCCGCCGCCGCGTCCGGGCGCCCGGTCACCGGGTCCACGAGGGTGACGGCGTACCCGGGGCTCGGGCGGCCGACGGCGCCCGCCTTCAGCGGCTGCCCGGGGGTGTGGGAGACCGGGACGGCGGTCTCGGTCTGCCCGAAGCCGCCGCGGAGGGGGACGCCCCAGGCGCTCCCGACCGCCTCCGCGACCCCGGGGTCCAGCGGCCCGCCGGCGGCGACGGCCTCGCGCGGCGGAGCGGCGGGGCGGCCCGGGCCGGCCCCGGCGAGCGTCCGCCACACGGCGGGCGGGGCGCAGACGGACGTCACGCCGTGCCGGTCCAGCACGGCCGGCAGCCGGCCGGGGTCGAGGTCGAGGCGCGGGGAGGCGTGGACGAGGACGGTGGCCTCGGCGTTCCAGGCGGCGAAGAGGGTGGACCAGACGTGGTCGGGCCGGTCGGACGGGGCGATGCCGAGGTGCACGTCGCCGGGGAGCAGCCCCCTCCAGTACATCGTCGCCAGATGCCCCACGGGGAGGGAGGTGTGGCTGTGCTCGACGAGTTTGGGGCGGCCGGTGGTGCCCGGGGTGAAGCAGAGCATCAGGGTGTCGTGCGCGAGGGTGACGCCGTCGGGCTCGAAGACCTCCGACTCGCGGGCGGACAGTTCGTACCCCAGCCAGTTCACCCCGTCGCCGCCGATCGAGACGCGGGTGTAGTCGCCGGGCACGTCGGCGAAGCGCTCGGTGGACTCCGAGCGGACGACGACGTGCCGGGCCCGGCAGCGCTCGACCCGCTCCCGGAGTCCGGCGGGGTCGAGGCGCGGGGAGACGGGGACGACGACGGCCCGCAGCTTCATCGCGGCGAGCGCCGTCTCCCACAGCTCGGGCCGGTCCTCCGGCATCACCACGATCCGGTCCCCGGCGCGGACGCCCTGCGCGCGCAGCCAGTTCGCCACCCGGTTCGAGCGGGCGGACAGCTCCGCGAAGCTCACCCTCGTCTCCGGGACGTCCTCGCCGACGATGTGCAGGGCGGTGCGGTCGTTGCCCTCGGCGATGACGTCGAACCACTCCAGCGCCCAGTTGAACCGGTCGGGGCGGGGCGGTACGAAGCCGGCGCAGGCGGCCTCGTACTCCTCACGGTGCCGGATCAGGAAGTCCCGGGCGGTCCGGAACTCCTCGGTGGCGCCGGTAGCCGTCATGCGTCCTCCTCGTTGCGGGACAGGTCCCGCCCATCGTGTAATCGGTGCCCCGGGTCCCACTACCCCCGTTCGGGGGTGAAGGAGTGGTGTTCTTCCGTGTCCGAGCGGATCGAAGAGGTGGAGCTGCGCACCGCGCTGGTACGGCTGCGGCGCGGCAGCGGGCTGCCCGTGGTCTTCGGCGGCCTCGTGCCGGACGGCGGACGGCCGCTGCGGATCGCGCAGCTCCACGGCGCGGTCACCCCGGCGCTCCAGGGCCTGGCGATCTCCCCCGGCACCGGCCTGGGCGGCAAGTGCGTGGCACTGGCCCGCCCGTGCGCGGTCACCGACTATCCGGTGGCCCGGCACATCACCCACGAGTACGACCTCCCGGTGTCGGCGGAGGGCCTGCGCTCGGTGATCGCGGTGCCGGTGGTCGTCCGGCGGCAGGTGCGCGGGGTGCTGTACGGGGCGCTGCGGGACGCCCTGCCGCTCGGCGAGCGGGTCTTCGACGCGGCGGTGACGGCAGCCAGGGACGTGGAACAGGCGCTGGTGGCGCGCGACGAGCTGAACCGTCTCGTGGGCCCGGCGGCCCCGCCGCGCCCGGCCGCCCCCGGACCGTCGTGGGAGGAGGTCCGGCACGCCTACGGCGAGCTGCGCGCGCTCGCCCCGCAGGTCGTGGACGAGGAGCTGCGGGCCCGGCTGCTCGCCGTCTGCGGCCGCCTGGAGACGGCCGCGGGCACCCCGGCGGCGCCGCCCGGCGTGGCGCTGACGCCGCGCGAGACGGACGTCCTGGCGGCGGTCGCCTCCGGTGCGACGAACGCGGCGGCGGCCCGGCGCCTCGGGCTGCGCCCGGAGACGGTCAAGGGCTATCTGCGCTCGGCGATGCGGAAGCTGGGCGCGCACACCCGCCTGGAGGCGGTGGTGGCGGCCCGGCGGGCGGGGGCGCTGCCGTAGACCCCGCTACGCGCGCAGGACGAGGTCGTACGCGTCGCCGTCGGGGACGGTGAGGCGCAGGAGGCGTTCGGCCTCGTCCGTGAGGGCCGTGCGGTCGGCGCGCGTGATCCGGTCGAAGGGCTCGACCGTCAGGGTGGTGCGCCCCTTGGTCTCCTCCAGGTACCAGAGTCCGGCGAGCGTCCCGTCGAGGAGGAGGACGCGGTGGGCCTGGTTGCCGGTCCAGGTGCGGCCCTTCAGCGCGGCGGGGACGATCCGGGTGCGGTCGGCGTGCGAGAGGAGGAGGTTGTCGAACTCGGGCAGGAGGCGTGGCGGGGCCGGGGTGTCCTCGTCGGGGCGGGGCGCGTCGGGCAGGTCGAAGAGCTCGGTGCCGTGCTCGTCCCGGAGGACGAGGAGCCGGGGCCGCAGCCGCTCGAAGGCGGGCCGCAGGCGGGTGAGCCCGCACCAGGTCTGCATGTCCTTGACGGAGGCGGGCCCGAAGGCGCCGAGGTAGCGCAGGACGGTCTCCTCGATCGCGGCGGCCTCGCCGTCGGGCCCGCCGAACCACTCCCGGGTGGTGGTGAGCGCGACCTGCCCGCTGCGCCGCCACAGCCCGCGCGGGGTGACCTGCACCATCGTCAGCAGGCAGCGGGCGGCGATCGTGAGGGCCAGCGGGTCGGCGTCCGGCCACGCGCGGAGGAGGTGGTCCCGCAGCTCCTTCGGGGTGCGGGGCCGCTCCTCGACGTGTGCGGTCGCCAGGGCGGTGAGCCGGTCGAGGTCGACGCCGACGAGGCCCTTGCGGAAGGCCTTCAGCTCCCGCTCGACGGCCCCCGCCTGGACGAGCCGGCGCAGGGGGACGGCGTCGCGGGCGGTGTGGGTGTGCACGGTGGACCGCAGGGAGACGATCCGGGCGACGGCGCGGGACTCCATCAGCGCGGAGAGCTGCTCGGGCCGGAAGCCGGCGAGGCGGGCGGCCAGGGCGTAGTACGGGGGCTTGGTGTTCTGGGCCTGGAGCCCCACCAGGTGGTGCACGGCCTCCTCGGGCCCGAGCGGCGAGGGCCAAAGGAGCAGCTGGCGGGCGAGGGTGGCACGGCCCAGGGCGCGGCGCGAGACCGTGGGAAGGGAGTCCATGCGGGGACGCTACAAGGCATCGAGGACAGTTCCTGTCCTCGATCGCCGCGCGATGCGCCGCGCCCCGCTCCCGCCCCTCCTCCACCCCTCTTCCCGGCGCCCCCATTCCCCCCCATATATCCTGATGGCCGCCTCCTCCCCCGCGAGGATCCGGAAGGGTTCGGAGGGCCCGCCAGCAGCCGACGGAGGTACGCACCGTGTCCGACCGCCACCCCCGCGCGGCCTGGCGCCGCCACCAGGAGGGCCCCCAGGTGCCCGCGCCCCCGGATTCCTCCGCCGAGGGACCGAGCGTGATCCAGGCGACCCTGTACCGCGACGGCCGCAAGGTGTCGTCGCCGGCGACGCTGTCGGAGACGTACCGGCAGCTGCGCGAGCATCCGGACGGCATGGCGTGGATCGGCCTGCACCGCCCGACGGAGCAGGAACTCCACTCCCTGGCGGCCGAGTTCGACCTCCACGAGCTCGCCGTCGAGGACGCCCTGGAGGCCCATCAGCGCCCCAAGCTGGAGCGGTACGGCGACACCCTCTTCGTGGTGCTGCGCGCGGCCCGCTACCTGGACGACCAGGAGGAGGTCGACTTCGGCGAGCTCCACGTCTTCGTGGGCCCCGACTTCCTCATCTCCGTCCGGCACGGCGCGGCCCCGGACCTGTCGGCGGTCCGCCGTCGCATGGAGGAGGACCCGGACCTCCTCGCCCTCGGCCCCGAGGCCGTCCTCTACGCCATCCTGGACGCGGTCGTCGACGGCTACGCCCCGGTCGTCGCCGGCGTCCAGAACGACGTCGACGAGATCGAGACCGAGGTCTTCGGCGGCGACCCCGCCGTCTCCCGCCGCATCTACGAACTCTCCCGCGAGATGGTCGAGTTCCAGCGCGCCACCCGCCCCCTCGTCGGCATGCTCCACGGCCTGATGGCCGGCTTCGCGAAGTACGGCACCGACGAGGAGCTCCAGCGCTACCTCCGCGACGTCGCCGACCACGTGACCCACACCAGCGAACGCGTCGACGGCTTCCGCCAGGCCCTCACGGAGATCCTCACCGTCAACGCGACCCTGGTCACCCAGCAACAGAACGCGGAGATGCGGGCGTTGGCGGAGGCCGGCTTCGAACAGAACGAGGAGATCAAGAAGATCTCCGCCTGGGCCGCCATCCTCTTCGCGCCCACACTCGTCGGCACGATCTACGGCATGAACTTCGACAGCATGCCGGAACTGCACTGGGCGGCCGGGTACCCCTTCGCGGTCCTGCTGATGGCGGCGGTGTGCACCAGTCTGTACGTGATCTTCAAACGCCGGGACTGGCTGTAGCCGGCCACCCGGGAACCTTGATCCACTTGGCATGAGCAGACCCGGCGCGGCGCCTCCGGAAGCCCCTGGGGAGAACCCGGGGGGAACGCGCCCGAGGAGGCGATCGGGCACGGGACCTCCACCTCGCCGAGGGGCGGCGCCCGGCGCGGTCCCACCTGGTCGCGCTCCGCGAGAACAGGCCATTCGACGAACCCCGTGCTTCCACGGCGCGGCACCCGGCCCCGAGACCTCGGCGCAGACCAGAGGTCCGCGCCGCCGGGCAGGAGCTCACGCGAGCATGGCCGACTCGCCCTCTTGCCACCCACTGAATCATGACGACACATCAGATTCTGTCGGTGGCCGCCGCTACAACCGAACCGGAGGTCCGCACGGTGCGGATCGATGGGGAGGGAAGCACCATGCCGAAGGTCCCGGACGGGTACGTGCGCGTACGAAGCCACCTCCGCCGCAAGCCGGGGCCGAACTCCGCCAAAGGGCTGAGCGTGTGGGCCGTGGCGGGCCTGTGCGCGGTGGCGTGGCTCTGGGGTCAGGTCTTCGGGTTCGGCGACGACTCCGCCGCACCGCCACCCGCGCCGAGGCCCACCGTCTCCGCGCCGGTGGACGGGCGGTGACGCCCCGGTCCCGGCGGAGGACCCGATGGCGGCCGCGCGGCACCACCGACGCCCTGGGCGCGGCAGCCGTCGTCCTCGCGCTCACGGTCGCCCTGGCACAGGCCGCGTCACGTCTGGTGTCGAAGGCCGCCGAGGCCTGGCCCCTGCTCGCCCTGGCAGGTCTTGTCTGCGCCGTCACCCTGGTGGGCCTCCGCATTCGGGACCGTCACCGGCGACGGGCGGACGGCCGGAGGCTCGCCCATCTGCGCATCTCCTTGCCGGAGCTGGACGCGATGGGCGACCAGGAGTTCGAGTACGCGCTGCGCGACCTCCTCGTCCGCGACGGCTGGACGGCCGAGAAGGTGGGCCGGGCCGGGGACCAGGCCGCGGACGTGATCGGCGTCCGGGCGCCCCTCGGGCGGATCGTGGTGCAGGCGAAGCACACCCGCGTCGGCGGCAAGGTCGGCTCGTCGGTGATGTACCAGGTGAAGGGCACCGCCGGTCCCGCCCACAGGGCGGACCATGCGGTCGTCGTCACCAACGGCGCGTTCACCCGCGACGCCATGGCCTGGGGCGACCTCCATGGCGTGCGGTGGGTGGACCGCGACCGGCTGAACCGCTGGGCGCACGAGGGCAGAGCGCTGCACGAGCTGCTGGGACTGCCGGCCAGACGCTCCCGCCCGCCCTGGCGCCGAGCGGCCTGAGGCACAACGCTCGCCCCCCACCGACGAGAACGGGTGGCACAGCGTGTGCTGTGCCACCCGTTCTCAGGTGAGGGCGAAGCCTTCCGGGCCGTACGCGGGGGCCGTCCCGAGCAGCGCGTCGACAGCCGCACGCCCCTTGCCGCCGGCCTCGGGCATGAAGTGGGCGTAGTGGTCGAGGGTGAGGGTGGGACTGGAGTGGCCGAGCCACCGGGCGAGGGTGACCACGGACTCCCCGACTTCGAGGATGACCGACGCGTAGGTGTGCCGGAGGACGTGGAAGCCGCCCTTGCGGGACGCCTTCCAGCGTCCGCCCTTCTCCCGCGCGGGGATGACGCCGGCCTTCGCGAGCGCGGGCTTCCACACCTCGACGTCGAAGATGTTCGCCCGGATCGCGTTGCCGTACGTCGTGGTCAGGACGAGCGGGAAGGCACGCCGCTCCCGCTCGGGCTCCGGACCGCCCCACGGCAGCTCGACCTCCGCGGCCGGATGCCGCAGGAAGCGGGCGGCCGGCTCGTCGGCCACCGAACGGGGCATGCCGACGGCTCTCGTCTTCCCGACCTTGGGCAGCGTGAAGTACAAGCGCCCATTGAGCAGTTGCACCTGGCGCCGCACCCGGATGACACCCCGCTCGAAGTCGACGTCCTAAGGCGAGAGGCCGAAGACCTCGCCCTGGCGCAGACCGCACCCGAGGGCGACGACCACCGCGATCCGGTAACGCGGGTTGATGACGTCCCGCACGCGCTGTGCGGTTTCCAGGGCCCATGCCTCCCGCTGGCCGTCGGGCGCCTTGGGCCAGCGCACCGACTTGGCGCGCATGGGGTTGCGGACGAGCCGCTTGTCGTCGATCGCCGTCTCGAAGATGTTCGAGAGGGTGGTGAGGACCTGCCGGGCGTACCGGGGCGCGCATGCGCCTTCGAGGGTGGCGATGTAACCGCGCGGGACGACGTACGCGCAGGCTCAGAGCGATGCCTCGACCCCGAGGCTTCCGGCGCCGATGGCCCCCCTCAGCACGTGGGCGATCTCCTCGGGCTTGAGGTCGATGCCGTCGAGCCCCTCCAAGGTCAACGGGACCTCCTCCAGCGCGTACTCGCCGCGGCCCTCGGCGCTGAACTCGGGACCGGTGCGGTCGTCGAAGGACCAGGTCGCGATGCGGGCGAGGTAGAAGAGCTGGCGCTCGTCGCCGGTCTCCACCGTGTGGAGGAGGCGGACGACGTCGGCCTTCCCCGCGATCTCCTCGTGGATCTCCCGGTGGAGGGCGGCCTCCCGGGACGCGTCACCGGGCTCGACGCCACCGCCGGGCAGGACCCAGTACTCGGGGATGCCGGGCCTGGTGCGGCGGATGACCAGCATCGTGTCGTCGGCGGTGACGAGGACGGCGCGGACTCGTTCGATCATTTCGGTTCGTCTCCTTGCTCGTTGACGGTCTCAGTGGAACAGCCGGCAGCCGTCGACGTGAACGGAATGCCCCGTGATGAACGAGGCGGAGGGGCCCACGAGGAACGCCACCAGGGCCGCGACGTCCTCGGGCCGGCCACGGCGCGGGACGCACTGGCAGGTTGGAAAAGGCTCATGGCATGAACTTCGACAGCATGCCGGAGCCGCACTGGGCGGCCGGGTACCCGTTCGCGGTCCTGCTGAGGGCAGCGCTGTGCACCAGTCTGTACGTGATCTTCAAACGCCGGGACTGGCTGTCGGAGGCGACCGGCCCACACGCCGCCGCCGTTCCCGGTGACCTCGGCGGCTTTGGCGGCCTTGGCGGCCCTGGTGACCGTGACGTCACGGTCGGCGGCGGCGAAGACGGGGGGCCGGTACGGTCGCCCGTTCGCGAGGGCGGGATTCTCCCTGGTCAGCTCCCTGTCGCCGGACCGCCGGCCGACGCGGCCGCCTCGGCCGACCGCCGCCGGGTTCACGCACGGGTCGGACGGAACGCGTGTTACACCATCCGATGCCTTCTGAAGGCCGCAGGGTTATTTGTCGCATGGAATCCCCATATATCCAGCTATCTAGTCTTCTAGATATCGACCACTGCCCACGCCACCACCAGGCCCTACCGAAGTAGAGGAGAGTGGAGAAGATGACGACATCGCCGAGATGGCGATCCGTTCTGGCCTCAGCCGCCACCGTTGCCGCGCTCGTCGTAGCACCGCTGGCGGGTGCGGGGACGGCCCTCGCCATGGACGACCCCCATCCCTCGAAGCCAAGCCATCCCTACCCGCCGAAGCCGGACCATCCCTACCCGCCGAAGCCGCACCACCCGTACCCGCCGAAGCCTCCGAAGCCGCACCACCCCGGCAAGCCGCATCACGGGGACCACCCGCACGGACCGCACCTCGCGGACACCGGTGACGACAACAGCGAGCTGATTCTGGGCGGCGTCGCGGCCGGCCTGGTCGCAGCCGGCGCCGGCACCGTGCTCGTCGTGCGCCGTCGTCGCCACTCATGACGGCTCCACGACCACGTATGTCATTCCGCGGGCGTCCCAGGCGTGACCGGGACGCCCGTGGGGTGCGTCGGCGCGTCCCCGGCCCCCTGGCCAGGAAGGCGCTGCTGGCCGCCGCCGTCCTTCCCCCGGCGGCGGCCGCCTGGATCGTCGTCACGGGCATGCTCGCCGTCGACGAGCTCCACGCGGCCCAACGCGACCTGAACGCGCTCCGGGAGTCGGTCACGGCGTCCGCGTCGGCAGGGCCCCGCCCCGCCTCGGCGGTCGCCTCAGGGCCGAACGCGGAGTCCGGTCAGGAGCGACTGCTGCGTTCGGCGGCCGCGCACGCGGCCCGCGCACACGACCTCACCACGGGACCCGCCTGGTACACCGTCGGCAAACTGCCCTTCCTCGGAAGGCCCTTCGAGACCGTGCGCGGCATCGCACACGCCTCGGACAGGCTGGTCGGTGACGTCCTGCCGCCGCTGGTCCGAGCCGTCCCCCGGCTCTCGGCGGAGGCCCACGCGAAGGGTGTCCCGCATGCCCTCCTGGAGCTGGAGCGCGAGGCGCCCGGGTTCGCCCGAGCCGCTCGTGTCGCGGCCGAGGTGGGCGACGCCGTCGACCGTCTCCCCCACTCCAGCTGGCTGCCGACGGCCGACCGCGGCCGTGCGCAGCTGGCGGATCAGCTCGACCGGCTCGTCCCGGGGACGCGCGACGCCGCCGTCGCGGCCCGCGTGGTGCCGTCGATGCTCGGAGCGCACGGGCCACGGCGCTACTTCCTCGCCTTCCAGAACACGGCCGAGGCCCGGGGCACCGGCGGCCTCCCGGGAGCGTTCGCCGTGCTCCGGGCCGACCGGGGCCGGCTGTCCTTCGAGCGCTTCGGCAACAACACCGAGCTGGACGGCCTCCGGGTGGAGGTGAACCTCGGAACCGAGTTCGCGGACCGGTACGGGAGCAACGAACCCGGCAGCGCCTGGGCGAACTCCAACATGAGTCCGCATTTCCCGTACGCGGCCCGCATCTGGGCCGCGTACTGGCGCGCGCACACCGGCCAGGCCCTGGACGGCGCGATCGCCATCGACCCCGGCACGCTGGGCCTTCTGCTGCGTGCCACCGGGCCGGCCCTGCTGCCCGACGGCACCGAGCTCACCTCCGACAACGCCATGGACCTCACCGAGCGGACCAGCTACGCGCGGTACGCGGACACCGCCCGGCGCAAGGCGTTCTTCGTCGAGGCCGCTCGTGCCGCCGCCGGGCGGCTGATGAGTGCGGTCGACGACCCGAAGCTGCTCACCGCGCTGGTGGACGCCGTCCGCGACGTACAGCGGGAAGACCGCATGCAGGTGTGGAGCGCGCACGCGGCCGAGGAGCGGCTACTGGTGTCGCGGGCGTTCGGAGGCGCGCTCCCCGACACCCCCGGTCCCTTCGCGGGGCTCGTGGTGAACAACGCGGCCGGCACCAAACTGGACTACTACCTGGACCGGAGCCTCGTCTGGGCGCCGGGTGCCTGCACGGACACCGGCCGATCGGTCACCGCGACGGTGACGCTCACCAATCGGGCGCCGACCTCGGGCCTTCCCGAGTACGTCACCCAGCGGGTCGACGTCCCGCCCTACCGGACCCTTCCGGGGGACAACCGGCTGCTGGTCGATTACTACGCCGGCCAGGGAGCGACCCTGGAGCGGGCCACTCTGGACGGTCGCAGGGTCGAACTGATCCCCGGCGTCGAGCGCGGCCACCCGGTCTACACACTCGACCTGGAGCTGCCCCGGCAGTCCAGCCGCACGCTGGTGCTGCACCTCCGCGAGCCCGAGGCCGACGGCCCCCCGACGATTCTCCGGCAGGCGCTGGTGACGCCGCTGCGGGCCACGGTGAAGCAGGCCGCTCCATGCCGTGACTGAGCGGGAAGCCCTTCCAGGACGCCGCTCGGCTCCGATCGTGTCGCCCCACGGCAGCGTGCGCGTCGCCACCGCATCGTGCGCGTCGCCACGGCATCGTGCGCGAGGAGCGAGGGACGACGGGCGATCCGGCACACCCGTCGACGGGCCCAAGGAGCCGATCGGGGGAACAACCACCACAACGCGCTGAAAGCGGTGGGTTTCGGTCGCTTCGAACCCTAGGCTGCCCTGCGATCCCTGGCGTCCGTACGACCGATGCCGCCATGTCTCGTCAGCCACCTGTCGCTGCACCTTGACGGGATCCCGCAGCGGACGGAGAGGATTCATGCGCCAGGAAAAGGCGGAGAAGGCGGGACGTCCCGACGGGCTCCCCGCCGCGGCGGCGAGCGCCGAGGGCGGTGCCGGCGACGCGGAAGAGGGCGGGCCGGGGCTCGACGGCGCGGCACGCGGGCTGCACATCGTGCTGGTCGCGTACGGCTGCGATCCCACGCGCGGCAGTGAACCGGCCGTCGGGTGGGGCTGGGCCGAAACGCTCGCGAGACGTGGGCACACCGTAGAGGTTCTGACCCACCCCGACCGGGACAACGAACGCCAGATCAGGCGTCGGGTAGCGGAGCTGGGGGACGTGGGGAAGCGGATCAGACCGCACGTCATCCCGGCGCCGCGCCTCCCCTCCTGGACTGCCGTACTGCCCGGCTGCGTGCGCGACAGCGCCCGGAACTTCCTGCGCTACGACGGCTGGCAGCGCCGGGCCCTGGCCCATGCGCGCAGCCATGGGCTCGACGGGGCGGACCTCGTGCACCACGTCTCGTTCGTGTCCCTGCAAGGCGGCTGTGCGCTGCACCGCCTGGGACCGCCTTTGGTGTTCGGCCCCGTCGGCGGCGGCCAGACCGCACCGCACAGCCACCGGCGTTACCTCGGCTCGGAGTACCTGCAGGAAGTGGTACGGACCTTGAGGGTCCGTCACCTCGGCCGTCGACCGTTGTGCCGTACGACGCTCCGCGAGGCGGCGGCGGTACTGGTCACCAACTGGGACACGGACCGGCGGGCCCGCCGTCTGGGCCGCACCGACACCCGTCTGATGCTGGCCGACGGCATCCACGAGTCGGTGATCCGAGAGCCGCTGGAGGCTCGGCAGGCCCGGTCCCCGCTTCGCCCGCCGACCATTCTGTGGGTCGGCGGACTGACCGCGCACAAGGCGCCCGAGCTGGCGCTGCGGGCGATGGCGCATGTCCGGTCGGAACATCCGCGGGCGCGCATGGAGTTCCTGGGCGACGGGCCGCTGCGGCCCTCCCTGGAACGACTCGCGCGTCGTCTGGGCGTGAGCGAGTCCGTCGACTTCCGGGGCGAGGTGCCCTGGACGGAGGTGCGCACGGCCTACGACGCCGCCGACGTCTTCCTGATGACCAGCCTGCGGGACTCGTTCGGCACGCAGTCGCTGGAAGCGTGGGCGAGAGGCCTGCCCGTGGTACACCTCGGTCACCAGGGCATCGGTGACTTCTCGGCCCCCGGCGGGGCGGTCTCCGTCCCGCTCGGCGACCCCGCCGATCTGCCCCAACGCCTCGCACGTGCGCTCAACGCCGTGCTCGACGACGAACAGACACGCCACGGCATGCGCGAAGCGGCGTTGGCGTGGGCGCGCAAGCACACGTGGACGGCAAAGGCCGAAGCCGCCGAAGAGCTCTACCGCGCCGTCCTGTCGGCCGGCAGGCCGTCTGCCACGCCCGCTGTCGCGGACCGTCCCGAACAGGGCGTGGCCGAGGCCGCCGCCCTCACGAACCCCGGTCGCGGGTGACTGCGTTGCGGATCGCCGTCGTCCACAGCTTCTACTCCTCCGGGCAGCCCAGCGGCGAGAACGAGGCCGTACGCGACCAGGTCCGCGCCCTGCGCGCGGCCGGACACGACGTGGCCGTCGTGTCCGCCCACACCGACGAACTGGCCCGCGGCCGCCTCTATCCGGTGCGGGCGGCCACGACCGTCGCCACCGGCAGGGGCCGGACCCCGGTCGCCGCGCTGCGGGCCTTCGCCCCCGACGTGGTGCACGTCCACAACCTGTTCCCGAACTTCGCCCGCGGCTGGGTGCGCGCCTGGGACGGCCCTCTGATCGCCACCCTGCACAACTACCGTCCGCTGTGTGCCGGCGCGACCCTCTACCGCGCCGGCAGCCCTTGCACCAGTTGTCTCGACGGCGACCGCTGGGCGGCCGTCCGGCACGGCTGCTACCGCGACTCCCGGCTCGCCACCGCGCCTCTGGCCTGGGCCAACAGGCGGGGGGCGACGGGCGATCCGCTGCTGAGCCGCGCCGACCGGCTGCTCGTGCTCTCCGAGCTCAGCCGCAGGATGTACCTCCGGGCCGGGATCGCCGCCGAACGCCTCGCGCTGATCCCCAACTTCGTCGAGGAGCCGGCCCCCGGCACCGACGGCGCGTCGGACGGGCGGTGGGTCTTCGCCGGTCGGCTCAGCGCGGAGAAGGGCGCCCTGGACCTGCTCCGCCGGTGGCCGGAGTCCGAGCCTCTGGACATCATCGGCGACGGCGAACTCCTCGACCGGGCCCGGGCGACGGCACCCTCGTCGGTGCGGTTCCTCGGGCGGCTGGACCGCGCGGAGCTGCGCCGACGGCTGCCGTCGTACCTCGGCCTCGTCTTCCCCAGCCGCTGTCTGGAGGGCGCCCCCCTGGTGCAGGTCGAGGCGCTGGCGGCCGGGCTGCCCATCCTCGCCTTCGACGGTTCGTCGGTCGCCGAGTCCGTTCGGTCCCTCGGGACCGGTGCGGCCGTCGGCTGGGAGGAACCGCTGCTGCCCGTCCTGACCGACGCGGCCGAACGGTTCCCCGGCCTGCGTGCGCACTGCCGCCGTGTCTTCGACAGCTACTTCACCGAGCGTGCCTGGCTCGGGCAGGTCGAGCGGCTCTACCGCGAGACGGTGGGCATCAGCCGGCGCGTCCCGTGACCAGTCCGCGGGAGACGGCCGCCGAGTACAACGGCAGCCTGCGGCGCAGCACGATACACACCAGGGCCACCGGAACCATGCCCAGCAGACCGTGCGCTACCTGGGTCAGCGGCCCGGTGCCGTAGCCCGCCGCCAGGTGCCCGCTGCCGTACAGCGCGGCGCCGACGGCGGCATGGACGGCGTACGGCCGGACCAGCGCCGACAGCCGGCACAGCCCGGACCGGTGCCAGCGGACGAGCTGCTCCAGATGACCGACGCCGGCGGCGACGGACGCGGCCACGGCGACAAGCGCCATGCCCTGGCCGGCCACCACCGCCAGCCCCACGAGGACCACCGTGGCCGTCAGCACGAGCAGTTGGGTCCGCAGCAGGCTGCCCAGCTCCCTGCGGATCTCGTCCGCGGCGTAACTGACCTGGCAGAGCAGGACGAGCGGGGCGCCCGCCGCCATGACCGGCACCAGCGCACCCGCCGCTTCCCATCCGGGTCCGAGCAGGAGGGCCAGCGCGGCCGGGCCGACCCCCGCCAGCACGCCGAAAGCGACGAACGCGACCGCGGAGGTCGCGCTGAGCACGTCGGGCAGCACCGTGCCGAGAGTCCGTCCTTCTCCGTTGATGCGGGCCAGTGACGGCATGACGGCACGTCTCAGGCTCTGGCCCAGCGTGGCGATCGGCAGGCCCACCGCGAGCGTCGTGCGGGAGAACTGACCCGCTGCCGCCGCTCCGTGGAACCGGGTGACGGCCCACAGGGTGACGTCGGCCGCCGTCATCTGGATCATTCCGTAGCCGGCGAAGGCTCCGGACATGCGCAGCATCTCGCGAGGCGGCACGTGGGGGCCGTCCGGGAGCGGCAGACGTGCCAGCCGCACCGCGGCCACCAGGAGGGTCACCGCGGGGGTCACCACCTGGGCGACCACCAGTCCGTACGGACTCCAGCCGAGGGTCAGCAGGACCGCGCCGACCGCCATGCCGGCGAACTGGGCCACGGTCTCGGTGACGGCGCAGAACCGCGCGTGATCCAGGCGGCGCAGTGCCGCGACGGCCACCTGCGAGGGCGCCTGGGCGAGGAAGTACACGCCGTAGAGCTGCACCATCGGAGCGACCTCCGGCGGTCCCCATACGGTGGCCGCCAGCGGGGCGACCGCCTGGCTGACGGCACAGCAGAGGACGCCGCTCAGCGCGGAGACGCGGTACGCGCACCGGACGGTCTGCCGGGTCAGCTCCTCGGCCCGCAGCAGATAGGTGGCGAGTCCCGCTCCGGCCACGTACCCGAGCACGGTGGTGGCCGCGGCGGCCGCGGCGAAGGCACCGAAGCTCTCGGGAAGAACGACGCGCGCGGTGTAGGCGGTGTAGCAGAGCTGCAGCACCGTGGCGGCGATCGCCGAGGCGTAGTTCCAGACCAGGGCGACCATGGTGGTGCGCGCCTCGGGTGCCGAGGTGACGTCGGACAAGTGCTCCCCCAGATCTCGGTGTCTGCGCCCGGTGTAGTCGGGATCCTCCGTCAGGAGCGGGCGCTCTTCCACGAGCGACATCCCGCGCCCGACGACATTCACGAGTCGAGGCAGTACGACGGTGGGCAGATGGCCCAGGACTCGGCCGATCGTGGGATGTTCGGACCGGTGCGCGTCCCGAACGGACGGCGGCCGGTCCCGCCGGGCTCGGCGCGTCCGGCCTCGTCGCCGAAGCGGACGCGCCGTGACCGGGCGGCATCCGGGTCGCGCGCCACCGCCACCAGGTCAGAGCTGTGCAACACGCCCGAGGACGCCCCTCTGCGGGCCGGCCCGTCGGTAGCATGTCCGTTATGTCACGAGCTGTTACTCAGCGATCGGTAGTGGACGAACGACCACGCATGCCACTGATCGCCATGGCGGCTTTCTGGACGCTCCTGGGAGGCATCCCCGCACAGTTCGGGCTGAACGGCGCCGCCACGGTACTGATCTTCCTGGCCGCCGTGGTCGCGCTGCCCTACGCCACACTGCGTCGGCCCGTCCCCGCCCAGGCACTCCGCTCCGCCGCCCTCCGGTCCTCGGCAGGGGTGCCCCTGCCCCTGTGGCTCTTCGCCGGCCACGTGCTGGCCTCCGAGATGCACCAGCGGACCTCGGCCGGAGCCCAGAACGCCCTGGTGTACCTGTCCTTCGTGGCCGTGACCGCTCTGGCCGCCGCGTGGACCACGGCGGAGTCGCCTCTGCTGCTTCTGCGCTGGCTGCGCGCCGCGGCCGTGACGGCCGCCCTCGGCTATCTGGTGACGGTGGTCCTGTTCGGGCCGGGGAACGGCGTCGTCTATCCCGGGCGCCTGTTCGGCGAGGTCATCTGGATCGGGATGGTCGCCGCCGTGCCGCTGGCGAGCCGTTCGCGCCGGGGCTGGCTCGCGCCGCTCCTGCTGGTGACCGCCGACATCCTGTCCCTGTCCCGTACGTCCGCCGCCGTGTGCCTGGCGCTGGTCCTCGGGATGGTGCTCAAGGGCCGCGGTCGGGGCGAGTTCCGTCGGGCCGCCGTCCTCACCGTGGTGATCGCGACCGCGGCGTACCTCCTGGTGGACTGGTACCGGCCGCTGCAGGACCGCTTCACCCAGAACGACAGGCAGACCTTCGCCGGGGTGGAGATCGGCACGTCGGGGCGTTCGTGGCTGTGGGAGACCACCTGGGCCTCCATCAAGGAGGCTCCGTGGCTCGGCCACGGCCTCGGCAGCGTGGAACGCGTCGTCGGCCATCCGCACAACGACTACCTGAGGCTGTGGCACGACCTCGGGCTGCTCGGGCTCGGCCTGTGGACGCTGGCGTTCCTCGCCATCGGCCGCGGGGTGTACCGCCGCAGACGCGCCGCGCGGAGCGACGACGACTGGGCGATCCACCAGGCGGCCCTGCTCGCGCTGGTCGGGCTGGCCCTCAATGTCGCCACCTCCAACCTGCTCGTCTACCTGTTCGTGATGATGCCGGTCGCGGTGGTCATCGGCACCAGCATGGGCCGGCCCGGGAGCGACCTGAATTCCCGTCAAAGACACCCAAGTTCCTCACCTCCTAAGGGGTGCACGTTGGATCTGCGCGGTTTCCTCAAGGCCCTGCGGCTGCGATGGCTCTCGATCACCGCACTCGCTCTCCTCGGTCTGGGCGCCGGAATCGCCTTCACCTCGTTCTCGACTCCCCAGTACCGAGCCACCAGTCAGATCTTCGTCTCCGCCCGCACCACGTCGGACATCGCGGAACTGAACGCGGGCAGCGCGTTCTCGCAGGCACGGGTGGAGTCCTACGCCGACATCATCACCAGCCCCCGGATCGCCCAACGCGTCGTCAAACGGCTCGGGCTGCCGATGGCGCCGACCCGGCTGGCCAAGCACATCAGCGCCGAGGTCAAGGCCGGCACGGTGCTCATCGACATCACCGTCACCGACCCCAGTGCCTCGCTGGCCGCGCGGATCGCCGACACCGTCGCGGACGAGGCGAGCAGGCAACTGGTCAGCCTGGAGACGCCGCTCGGGGAAAGCACGTCCCCCGTGAGCATCGGCATCACGCGCGACGCCGCGACGCCCACCGCCCCGATCAGTCCCAGGCCCCTGCTCAACGCCGCGATCGGCCTGCTGGCCGGGCTTCTCGCCGGTGTCGGCCTCGCCGCCCTGCGCGACACCCTCGACACGACCCTGCACACCAGCTCCGCGATGACCGAGGCGACCGGGCTGGCGGTGCTGGGCACCGTCCCGTTCGACAAGGAGGCGCCGCACAAGCCGCTCGCAGCCGGCCCGGCAGCCCACGGCGCCCGCGCCGAAGCCTTCCGGCTGGTGCGGACCAACCTGCAGTTCGCCCAGGTCGACCACAGGCCCCGGGTGATCATGGTGACCAGCCCGCTGCCGGGCGAGGGCAAGACCAACACCGCCACCAACCTCGCGCTCTCCCTGGCCGAGACGGGTGCCAGAATCTGTCTGGTCGACGCCGACCTGCGCAACCCCTGTGTCGCCAAGGCCTTCGGACTCGTCCAGGGCGCCGGTCTCACCAGCGTGCTCATCGGCGCGGCGACCACCGACGACGTACTGCAGCAGTTCGGGGAGCAGGACCTCAGCGTGCTCACTTCCGGACCGATCCCGCCGAACCCGGCGGAGCTGCTCGCCTCCGACCGGATGCGGCAGATCCTGCAGGACCTGACCGAGGAGTTCGACACGGTCGTCGTGGACAGCGCCCCCCTGCTGCCCGTCGCCGACACCCTGGGGCTCGCCCCGATCGTCGACGGAACGGTCCTCGTGGTACGGGCCCGGCGCACTTCGGCCGAGCGCGTGAAGGCCGCGATCGACGCTCTGCACTCGGTGAGCGCGCCACTCCTCGGCAGCGTGCTGAACATGGCCCACCTGACCGGCAAGGGCTACGGATACGGGTACGGCTACGGGGAGCGCCCCTCCGGCCCGGAGGAGCTTCTGGTACCGCCCCGGAAGGCGGAGGCCGACGTGATCGAAAGCGCGAGATGAGCGTGTTCACGGTGTTGTTCGTCTGCACCGGCAACCTCTACCGGTCACCGATCGCCGAACGGCTGCTCCCCGCGCGTCTGGGCGCCGGCGCCGGGGGGTTCCGGATCGTCAGCGCCGGAACGGCGGCGCGACCGGGGGCTCCGATGAGTCCTCGGAGCGCCGCCGTGATCGAGGACCTCGGCGGCCTGTCGGCCGGGTTCACGGCCCGGCGCCTGTCGGCCGAGCTGATCGACTCGGCCGACGTGGTGCTCGGGCTCGCGCGGGAGCACCGCGAGGCCGCGGTACAGCTTCGGCCCGCGGCGCTGCGGCGCAGCTTCACCCTGGAGGAGTTCGTGCGCCTCACGGGTGGACGGCGTTTCGAGGGTGACCCCGGGGCCGCGGTGGCCTGCGCCGCCGCGGCCCGCGGCCGGACCGCCCCCGTGGCGCCGGAGTGGGACGACGTCGAGGACCCCGACGGCCGCCCCCTCTCCGAGTTGCGCGACTGCGCCGCCCGGATCGACCGGGCGCTGCGCCGGATGGCGGCAGCGCTCGCGGTCGGTCAGGACCTGCCGGTGAGTGGCTGACCCACTCGCGCGACGACACGGGCAGCCCGTCGCCCGACGCGGAACAGGGCGGGATGCAGCCCGGAGAGGATGGTCTCCAGCCGGTCCACACTGGTCCGGCTGGAGACCACGAGCCGATCGATGCGCAGCGGGTGACGGGCCCCCGGAGCGGCCAGCCGGTGGTTGTACAGGAATCCGGAGCGGTAGCCGGCCTGCGCGAGGAAACGGTGGGCCCGCTCGTCGACGTTGCCGTTGGGGTAGGCGAAGGAGGACGGCGGGCGGCCGATCAGCTCGGTCAGCCGCTCGTGCGCCCCCAGTACTTCCCTGCGCACCTGATCGTCGTCACAGCGGTCGAGGCAGGGGTGGGTCAACGTGTGGTTGCCGATGACGACGCCGCCCTCCTCCAGTGCCCGCAGCTCGGGGGCGGTGAGCTGCCGCGGTCGCGGACTGGGCACGGTGGCCGTCGCCCGCAGCTCCGCCAGGGCGAGCTGGCGGTCGCGCTCGGACAACAGCTTCAGGGTGTGCGGGGTGAGCTCGGGCCGGGTGGGGGGGATCCGGTGGGTGGTGCCGCCGTACCGGACCAGATGCTCGGCCTCGTCCCACCAGAACGGGGCGCTGGCCCCCACCAGCCCGGGAATGACGAAGCAGACGGCCGGAATGCCGCGCGCCGCCAACAGCGGCAGGGCGTGGGTGTACACGCTGCGGTCGCCGTCGTCGAAGGTGACGAGCACGCTGTGGTCGGGGAGCGGCCGGCCGCCGTGGGCCGCCTCCTCGACCTGCTCCAGGGACACCGGTACGAACGAGCGCCGCAGCAGGTCGAGGTGGGCCTCGAAGGTCGTGTGGTCCTCCACGCCGTGGTAGCCGAGGACGGCGAGCCGGCCCGCGGCCCGGCGGAGGAACCAGGCCTGGGCCGGCGAGCGGGACAGCGCCGCGTCCGGCGCCTGCCAGGAGTCGTACCGCGCGTACCAGCCGGCGAGCCTGGCCCTGACGGCCGGGTTCACGCTCGGACCGGGGCGGGGAACGACGCGCCGATGCCGACGCCCCGGTACCAGTGGTCGTGCGGCTTCTCGTTGAAGTGGAGGAACTCGCGCTGCTGCTCCTCGGCCCAGCGCGACAGCTCCTGCCAGCAGTAGCTCTTCGTCGCCACGACGACCGCGCCAGGTGCCAGCAGGGGGGTCGCCGCCGCGAGTTCGGCACGCTCGTGTTCCGGGGTGTAGCCCGTGTCCACGAAGAGGAGATCGATCGGCCGGCGCCGGGCCACCGGACTCGCGAGGAACGAGAGCGAGTCACCGACCACGTGCTCGATCACCTGGTCGTAGGGGGGAAGAATCAGTTCACCCGAGCGGTCGTCGATGTCGACGGTCGCCAGGCGGCCCCGGCCGTTCTTCAGCATGGCGGCGGCGATCACCGCGCTCCCCATGCCGCGGTTGGTGCCGGTCTCCACGACGAACTCCGGACGGAGCGCACGGACCATGGCGTACCAGCCGATCCGCCGGCCGTAGCGGACCACCCGGTCCGTGATGGCGCTCCGGTCGCCGGCGGCCAGGCCGTCGGCGATGACCCGGCGCAGCTCGTCGTCCTCCTGGAGCTCCGCCAGGTAGCCGCGCACGACGTCCACCCGGCTGCCCGTCACCGTGCTGACGAACCAGGCCAGGTGCTCCATGTTCAGCGGTTCGAGATCGTAGGTGTAGTGGACGTACTCGCGAGAACGCACCAGCCAGGAAGCCGTCTGCCTGACGACACGGGCGTTGTGCCGTGCCACCTTCGCGAGGCGTCCCGGAAAGGCGGCGTAGTGCGCCAGCGGACTGGCCGCGATTCGACGGGCCAGCTCATTGCTCTGCATGACTACTCCTAATGAGTCTTCTCCGACTCCACTGCCGATTTCTTGGCTTGCCGTTCACGGCTTTCATGGCAATTTATCCAGCATGGAAAGAAAGTCCCGATCGACACGCCACCTCGCGGACCGGCCGCAAGTGGTTCTCCTGGTGCCTTTCCTCTCCGAGTTCCGGCGCTCCTTCTACGGCCGCCTGGAAGAGGATTTGGACGCCCGCGGAATCCGCCTCGTGATCGCCTACGGTGCGCCGTACAGCGGAGATCAGGAAGCGCGCCAGGACCTCATCCACATGGACGGAGCAGTGCGGCTGAAACAGTGGAGCGCGTGGGTGGCGGGCCGGCCGCTGGTCCACAAGCGCCTGGGGACGCTCGCCCGCTCGGCGGATGTGGTGGTGGTCGACCAGTCCCTTCGGAACATGGAGCTGTATCCCCTGCTGCTACGGCAGCTGACGGGCCGGGGGCCGACCGTCGCGATGTGGGATCACGGTCGCACCTACACCCGTCCGCAGTCCGGACTGGAACAGTCGCTCAAGTACTCCCTCACCCGGCGCGCCCGCTGGTTCTTCTCCTACACCGCCGGAGGAGCGCGAGCCGTCACCGAGCACCGTTTCCCCCGCCAGCGCGTGACGGTCGTCCAGAACGCCGTCGACACCAGGGCGCTCGGCGACGCCTACCGGAGCGTGACCGAGCACCAGGCCGCCGAGCTGCGCCGGAAGTACGACCTCACGGCCGGCCGCACCGGCCTGTTCGTCGGGGCCCTCAGCTCCAGCAAGCGGATCCCGTTCCTCATCGAGGCGGCCGAGCGGATCGCCGACCGGCTGCCCGGCTTCCGGCTGCTGGTGGCGGGAACCGGTCAGGAGCAGCGGGTCATCGACGCCGCCGCGGCACGGACTCCCGTCGTCGTCCCCGTCGGCCAGGCGTTCGGTGATCACAAGGCGCTGCTGGGCGCGGTGTCCGACGTCATGCTGATGCCCGGCCTGGTGGGCTTGTGCGCGGTCGACTCGTTCGTCCTGGAAGCCCCCATCGTCACGACCGCGTGGCCGTGGCACGCCCCGGAGTTCGAGTACCTCGAACACGGCCGCAACGCCTTCGTCGCGCCGGACGACCCGGTGCGGTACGCCGCCGCGGTCGCGGATCTGCTCGGCAGCTCCGAACGGCTCGACGCCATGCGCCGGGAATGCCGGGGGGACGCCCGCCGGTACACCGTCGAAGAGATGAGCCGGCGGTTCGCCGACGGTCTCGTCGACCTCCTTGAGGACAGACACAGATGACCCGGACCGAGACCGCGCCGGCACCCGCCGCCACCGGCTTCGAGGTCCACCGCACCCCGAGCGGCCTGGCGCCGTGGGCGGACGCCTGGCGCGACCTGGTCGCGGGCGTCCCCGGCTCCTCGTACTTCGTCACGCCGGACTGGGTGCTCGGCTCGTGGGAGGCCATGGACACGGCCGCCACCGCCGAGGTGGCGGTGTGGACCGGACCCGGCGGGCGCGTGGAGGCGGTCGCACCCCTGGTACGCGTCCGGGAGCGGCTGCATCGCCGGCTCCCGCTCCCGGTGACCTGTTGGACCCTGCTCGGATCCGGCACCGACGCGGCGGACCACGGGCTGTTCCCCGCCCTGCCGCACCGCCGGGACGAAGTCCGCGCCTGGATCACGGCGCGTACGGGGAACGGCAGTTGCTGGTTCCCCGCGATGGACCGGGAGGCCGACCCCGGACTGCTCCCGCCCGGGACCCGTCGGATCGCCGGTACGACCTGCCCGCGGCTCGCGATCGGCCCGGGTGCCGCCGTCGGCTCCCGGAGTCTGCGGCAGCTCATGGCGCGGCGCCGACGGCAGCTCGCCGCGGCCGGCGTCTCCTTCCGCTGGGTGCCTCCCCAGGAGATGACGCCCGAGGTGATCGACACCGTGATCGGGCTCCACCAGGCGCGGCAGCGGGTGAAGGGCGTCACGACGGACTTCGGGTCCGGCCGACGCGACTTCCATCTGCGGCTCCAGGAGCGCGCGGCTCCCGGCCGCGGGCCCGCGGCCCTGCTCGCCGAGCGCGACGGCAGCCCGGTGGGTGCCGTCTACGGCTTCCTGTGGCAGAAGACGTTCGCCTATTACAACGGCGGCTGGGACGCGGCGTACGCCCGTATGAGTCTCGGCACCGTCCTGCTGGACCGGACCATTGCCGCGATGGCCGAGGCGGGCGTGGAGACCTTCGACTTCCTGCGGGGCGACGAGGCGTACAAGTACCGGTCGTTCGGCGCACGGGACCGCCACGACGAACAGTGGCTCAGGCCCCGCGGCCCGAGGGCGCTGCTCGCGGGAACAGCTCTCCGGCTGCACCGTCGATGGTCCGGCTGATTTCTCGCTCCACCGTCAATGTGCGGCGACCACAGCCGAGTAAGGATGGCGATAAGGCCCTGCCGCCCGAGCACCCCATTCTCATGTTTCCCCGAACGGATGCAACGATGTCCATCAAGCGACTCATCGATGTGACCGGCAGCCTTGTTCTGCTCCTGCTGGCCATCCCTCTGGTCTGCGTCATCGCCCTCGTGATCGCCTCGAATTCACCCGGCGGCGTGATCTACCGACAGGTCCGGGTCGGGCTGAACGGGCGTACCTTCGAGATGCTCAAATTCCGCACCATGCGGGTCGGGGCACACGCCGAGAGGGACTCGCTCACCGAACTCAACGAGACGGACGGCCATCTCTTCAAGATCCGCGACGACCCCAGGATCACTCCCGAGGGGAAGTGGCTGCGGCGGCTCTCGCTGGACGAACTGCCCCAGCTGGTGAACGTGTTGCGGGGCGAGATGTCCCTCGTCGGACCACGGCCGCTGCTCCACTCGGACTCCGGCTACACCGGCGACGCCCGCACCCGCCTCTCGGTGACTCCGGGACTGACCGGATTGTGGCAGATCAGCGGCCGGTCCCTGCTCGCCTGGGAGGAAATGGTCCGGCTCGACCTGTACTACATCAAGCACCAGTCCCTGACCCTGGACCTGGCCATTCTCGTCCGAACGGTCTCTGCGGTCCTGAGCTCCAAAGGCGCCTACTGAGCCGGATCACACGGCGATGCCCGGGGGCCCCCAGGGGCTAGACCCCCCCCCCCCACCAGACCGCCCGGCCGCGCTCCGCGAAAACCGGCCCACACCACCCCCGGGCGCCGCCACGGCCGACCCCCCCACAAAGTACGAAATGTA
>NZ_JBHTST010000028.1:0-42908 GCF_042794995.1 Streptomyces sp. NPDC056503 | reverse complement strand
GCCCTGGCCCGCTCGGCGAAGAGCCGGTGCGCGGGGGAGGGCGGCAGCGGGGGGGCCCGGCGGGCGGGGGGGCCCGGGGCACCCCCGGGGTTGGGGGGGGGGGGGTTGGTTCATCGCGCCGCCCGGCATCGCTTCGGCCGCGGCGGTCCTCAGGACATGCCGTCCGCGACCAGCCTCGGTGGCCGCAAGGCCGTACGCACCACATAGGACGGATTGTTCCGGAGATAGCGCCGCCAGAGCCGGCGGGGCTCCTTGAGCAGCCGGTACGACCACTCCAGCCCGCGCTGCCGCATCCAGTCGGGGGCCTGGGGCATGAGACCGGCGTGGAAGTCGAACGCGGCCCCCACTCCGAGCAGCACGGCGGAGTCGAGCCTGTCGCGGTGCTCGGCCATCCACCGCTCCTGCTTCGGGGTGGACAGCCCGACCCAGACCAGATCGGCTCCGCTGTCGTTGATACGGCGTACGACGTCCTCGTCCTCCTCGGCCGTGAGCGGCCTGAAGGGGGGTGAGTGGGATCCGGCGATCTTCAGCCCGGGGAACCGGCGGAGCAAAGCCTGTTCGAGCAGTTCGGGGACGCCCTCCGCACCGCCGTACAGATACGAGGACCAGCCGCGCTCGGCGGCCCGCGCCAGGACGGAGAGCATCAGGTCCGCACCGCGCACCTGGCCCATCCAGGGCGCGCCGGCGCGGTGTCCGGCCCACACCATCGGCATGCCGTCGGGGACGGTGAGGCCCGAGGTGTTGTGGATGCGGCGGAGGGCGGGGTCCCGCTGGGATTCCATGACCCCGTGGACTCCCGTCACGCAGACGTAGGACCGCTCACCGGACTCGATCCAGCGCGCGATCGTCGCGACCGCCGCGTCCGGGTTCACCGCGCTCACCCCCACACCCAGCACGTCGACTCTCGTCGGCCTTTCCGGCCCACCCGTCAGCACTGGTGGGGCCGCCCGTCGAGCTGCGCCTTCACCTGGTCGTACACCCAGCGGTAGGTGGCTTCCAGACCCCGTACGAGCGACGTCTCCGGGGTCCAGCCGAGCTCCTTGGCGATCCGGGTGTTGTCGCTGTTGCGACCGCGCACCCCGAGCGCGCCCGGGACGTGGCGGTGCCGCAGGTCGACGCCGGCGATGCCCTCGACGATCGCGTACAGCTGGTTGATGGACACCAGGTGGTCCGAGCCGATGTTGAGCGGGTCGGTGCACTCGCTGCGGGTGAGCCGCCGGGTGCCGTCGACGCAGTCGTCGATGTAGGTGAAGCTGCGCGTCTGCTCGCCGTCGCCCCAGATCTCCAGCTCGGTGTCTCCGGTGAGCACGGCGAGGGCGACCTTGCGGCAGGCGGCCGCCGGCGCCTTCTCGCGGCCGCCCGTCCAGGTGCCGTGCGGGCCGTAGACGTTGTGGTACCGGGCGGTGCGCGTGGCCATCCCGTAGTCCTCGCGGAAGTGGCGTGCCATGCGCTCGCTGAACAGCTTCTCCCAGCCGTAGCCGTCCTCGGGCATGGCGGGGTAGGCGTCCTCCTCCCGCAGGGGAAGCACGTCGGCGTCGGTCTGCTTGTCGGCGGCGTACACGCACGCGGACGACGAGTAGAAGTAGCGGCCGACGCCCGCGTCCCTGGCGGCGAGCAGCATGTGCGTGCTGGAGAGGACGGAGAGCATGCAGGCGGCCTTGTTGCTCTCGATGAAACCCATACCGCCCATGTCGGCGGCGAGGTGGTAGACCTCGCGGGCACCGCCTTCCAGGACGTCCCTACAGGTGTCGAGCAGGGAGACGTCCCCCTTCACGTTCTCCGCGTCGTCGTGGACCTGGTACCACTCGTGGAGCGGCTTGCGGTCGACGGCCCGCACGCCGTACCCCTCGGCGAGCAGTGCCCGGGTCAGATGCCCTCCGATGAATCCCCCGGCTCCCGTGACCACCGCGTCGATGTGACCCACTCTGTGCTCCTTGGCGTTCGCTGACGAAAGGCTTGAGCTACGGTTACGCACCTTTTCGCCCTTATGACCGCATTGCGGGAGCACGCTGGGCCGAGCCCACCCGGCTGGCGGAGCACCCCCCGGAACCATCCGGGAGGTGGAGCACCCTCTCCGGAGGCACGGGCTCGTTCGCGGGCGTGGACGGCGGGCCCCCCGCTACGCCGGGCAGCTCGCGAGCCGTCCGAGCCGCCGCACCGAGACGACCCGGGACGAGGAACCCGGGGAGGACGCGGGCCCGTCGGGGAGCGGCCGGGGAGACCGACCGCCCGCGACGGCGCCACCACCCGCCGCGCGCTTTCCGGCGGGAGTAATCGCTCGGTAACGGCGGCTTCCTAGGGTTCCGGCATTCCTTACCTTTCCCCGAGGAGTGCCCCATGCCCCCCATCCCCCGAACGCCCCGGCGCAGACGTGCCGTGTGGGCCGCGGCCTCGCTCTCCGCGGCCGCGGCGCTCTTGACCACTCCCCTGCCCGCGGTCGCCGACTCCGTCCGGCCGGGCGCGGCGGCGGCCACCGTCGACTCCGCGCTCGCGACGGCCGTGCGGGACGGCGGCGACGCCTCCTTCTTCGTCGTGCTCAAGGACCGGGCCGAACTGACCGGTGCCAGGAGGCAGACCTCGCACGCGAAGGCGGCCACGACCGCGTTCCAGGCGCTGAAGGACACCGCGAAGGAGAGCCAGCGGTCGCTCGGCGCCTTCCTCGACAAGAGGAAGGTCGGACACCGGGACTACTGGATCGCCAACGCCGTCCAGGTCACCGGCGGCCGGGACCTCGTCGACGCGCTCGCCCGGCGTGACGACGTCGAGCGGCTGGTCATGGCGCGGACGTACCGGCTCGACGACGTCGAGACGGCCGGCGGCGAGGTCACCTCCTCGCGCGCGGCCGCTTCCGGCACCGACTCCGGTGCCACCGGCGACGCCACCCCCGAGTGGGGCGTGAAGGACATCAGGGCCGATGAGGTCTGGTCGCAGTACGAGAACCGCGGCGAGGGCATCGTCATCGCCAACGTCGACTCGGGCGTGCAGTACGACCACCCCGACCTCGTCGCCAACTACCGCGGCAACAACGGCGACGGCACCTTCACCCACGACTACAACTTCTACGACCCGTCCGGGACGTGCGCCACGAGCACCACCCCCTGCGACAACAACGGCCACGGCACCCACACCATGGGCACGATGGCCGGCAAGAACGGCATCGGCGTCGCGCCGAACGCGAAGTGGATCGCCGCCAAGGGCTGCGAGGCGGCCCAGTGCTCGGACGAGAACCTGCTCGCGGCCGGCCAGTGGATCCTCGCCCCGACGGACCACGACGGGCTGAACCCGCGCCCGGACCTCGCCCCGAACATCGTCAACAACTCCTGGGGCGGCGGCGACACGACGTTCTACCAGGACATCGTCGAGGCGTGGAACGCGGCCGGCATCTTCGAGGCGTTCGCGGCCGGGAACGACGGCGACGGCGCCACCTGTTCCACGGCGCACGCGCCCGGTTCGCAGGCCCCCGCCTACGGTGTCGGCGCGTACGACGCCGGCGGGAGGATCGCCTCCTTCTCCGGCTTCGGCCCGTCCCTCGTCGACGGCTCGACGAAGCCGAACATCTCCGCTCCGGGCGTGAACGTCGTCTCCGCGTGGCCCGGTTCGCAGTACAAGGCCAGCAACGGCACGTCGATGGCGACGCCGCACGTCGCCGGCGCCGTCGCGCTGCTGTGGTCCTCCGCTCCGTCGCTGATCGGCGACATCGACGCCACCCGCCGGCTCCTGAACGAGGGCGCGACCGACGTCGACGACACGCACTGCGGCGGCACCCCCGGCATGAACAACGTGTGGGGCGAGGGCAGGCTCGACATCCTCGCGAGCGTCGACAAGGCCCCGCACACCGCCGTCACCGTCAGCGGCAAGGTGACCGACGCGACCACCGGCGCCCCGCTCCAGGACATCGCGATCGAGGCCGGCAACGACGTCGTCGGCACCCGCACCGTCCACACCGGCTCCGACGGCGGCTACCGCCTGGCGTTCGCCCCGGGCACGTACGACTTCACGCTGACCGGCTACGGCTACGCGACGAGGACCGTCACCGGCGTCGAGCTGACCGGCGGGCAGCCGCTGGCCCAGGACGTCGCGCTCGCCCCGCTGCCGGCCCACGCCGTCACCGGCACCGTCCTCGACGTCACCGGCAAGCCCCTCGCCGGTGCGACCGTCCAGGTCGCCGGGACCCCGGTCGGCCGGGTCGTCTCCGGCTCCGACGGCACGTTCACGCTGCCGGCCGTCGCCGAGGGCACGTACCCGCTGACCGTGACGCCCACCGCGCCCGTCCTGTGCAACGGCGGGTCCACGACGAGCCTGACCGTCGACGGCGCCGAGACCCGCACCGTCCGCCTCCCGGCCCGCACCGACGCCTCCGGCAACAGCTGCGCCCCGGCCGCGTACTCCTGGATCCCCGGCTCCGCCAAGGTCGCGCTCAGCGGTGACGAGGACGCGAAGACGATCGCGCTGCCGTTCCCGGTGACGCTGTACGGCGTCCCGTACACCAGCGCCGCCGTCACCACGAACGGACTCGTCGAGTTCCTCGAACCGCGCATCGGCGACTACGCCAACGAGGAGCTGCCGACGGCCGGGAAGCCGAACGGCGTCGTCGCCCCGCTCTGGGACGACCTGACCCTCGACAAGAAGTCGAGCGTGCAGACCGCCACCACCGGCACCGCCGGCGGCCGCAGGTTCGCCGTCGTCTGGAACGACGTCCTCTTCGCGGACGGCAGCGGCGCCCGCGCCACCTTCGAGGCGGTCTTCGACGAGGCCACCGGCTCGATCACCTTCCAGTACCGGTCCGTCCCGGGCAACGGTTCCTCCGCCACCGTCGGCATCGAGAACCAGGCCGGCACGGACGCCCTCCAGTACTCGTACGACCAGTCCGTCCTGACGGCCGGTTCGGCGATCCGCATCGCGCAGGGAGCCAAGTGATGAGAACCCCCACCGCCCGGCGGGCCCTGACGCTCGCCTCCGCCCTGGTCGCGGCGGGACTCGCCCTGACCTCGGCGCCGCACGCGCTGGCCGCCGACGAGGCGGGCACCGCGACGATGACGCTGACGAGCGACGAGGCCCGGACCCTCGCCGACCACGTGAACGTCGACGTGTACGGCGACGACCTGTCCGCCCCGACGGACGAGCCGCCCACCGAGGCCGCGGGCGGCGGAGCCACGGAGACCGAAGCCGCGGGCAGCGGGGCCACGACCTCCGACGCCGCCGCCCCCGTCACCTTCACCGCCAAGTCCACGCTGGAGGGCGTGCGCGGGATCGCCGCCACCGTCCCGGCCGGCTCCGACGGCAGCTACTTCACCGTGCACAGCCTCGGCAACGTCCAGCTGCACAAGGCCGACGGCTCCACCGTCTGGGCGCGCACCAACACCTCCTGGTACGCGGACTGGCAGGTCAAGCCCCTGCGGGTGTGGCAGGCCGAGCCGTACCCGGCGCGGATCCTGATGGGCTACAACGCCGTCGCCCCGTACGCGCCGTACTCCGACCAGGGCCACGACACCGCCGACCTGACCGGGGACGGCACGCCGGACCTCGTCTTCTCGGCGAGCGTCGGCGCGAACCCCTACCGGCCGATCGCCTCGCCGGGCTCGTCCCTGCCGACCGGCACGTTCGTGACGGTCGTCGACGGGAAGACCGGCAGGACGCTCTGGTCGAAGCTGTACGCGTACGCCTCCCTGGTCAAGGTCGTCGACGGCACCCTGCTGATCGCCGACTCCCCGCGCCTGAACCAGAACGCGCCGGCCGCGCGGACGGCCACCCTCACCGGCATCCGCTTCGGGTACGCCGACGGCACCCTGACCCCGGCCACGACCTGGACGTACGACACCGGCACGGCCGAGGCCGCCACCTGGGGCGCCCTGGAGTCCGTCGGCGGCGGCAGGGTCGCCGCGGTCTGGGACCTGCGCAAGACCGCCACCACCGGCTCGCGCGGGCGCACCCTCGTCCTGGACACCGCCGACGGCTCGGTCGTCTGGCAGACGGACAGCGCCCTCTACGGCCGCCAGCTGCGCCTCGACGCCTCCCGTGACCGGGTCGTCGCCCTGGAGCAGGCGGACACCTCGGACGCGGTGGCGTACGAGCTCGCCGCCTACGACCTGGCGGACGGGAGGCGCACCACCCTCGACACCCGCGTCAACGTCCTGCCCACCGCCCTGACCGTCGGTGACGCGGCGAAGGGCGGCGGCGCCGAGTACGCGGTGAGCGAGTCGTCGCTCACGTCGTCGCTCCTCGTGAACTCCAGCACGATCCGCGTCCTGGACGGCGCGGACGGCTCCACCGTCCGCTGGTCGCACACGACCAAGCGCGCCGCCGACAACTCCCACGACGGCCCCAGCACCTGGAGCCTCACCGCCACCGGCGGCACGCTCCTCGCCACGGCCCAGGACGACCGGGACATGGGCTCCGCGCTCAACATCGGCGGACTGCGCTACGGCTCGCTGACGGCCTTCACCAGCGGCGGCAAGGTCAAGTGGCGACGCGACGGCCTCGAAGCCTCCCCCCTGCACCAGCAGGTGTACGGCTCCGGCGGCGGCCGGGTCCGCGTCGTCGACCAGAAGCAGAACATCCGCGAGTACTCCCTGGGCAACGGCGCCCTGAAGCGCCTGACGCCCATACAAGGCGAGCTGAACGCCGGCCAGGCCGCCGACCTCGACGGCGACGGCTCGAAGGACGTCGTCGTCGGCGGCACCTCGCACGGCGTGTGGGCCTACTCCGGCACCTCGCTGGTCACGGGCGAGCCGAGGAAGCTGTGGCAGGCCACCGTCCCCGGCGAGGTGCACACCGTCGCGACCGGCGACGTGAACGGCGACGGCAGGACCGACGTGGTCGTCGCCGCCGACACCGCCACCGCCGTCCTCGACGGGGCCACCGGCAAGGTCCTCACCACCATCGACGGCGGCGGCGCGTACGTCCGCACGGTCACCGTCGCCGACGTGGACGGCGACGGGAAGGACGAGATCCTCGTCCCGACCGACGCCCTGCGCGTCTACGACGCGAGCGGCACGCGGCTGTGGTCGTACGCCGCTCCGGCGGACGCCGGCGAGGTCGTCTTCTCCGACACGGTGGTCTCCGAAGGACGGGTGCACACCCAGTACAGCTCCCTGAACGCGCTCGGCGCCTCCGACCCGACCGTCGACGGGGTGGCCCTCGACGGCAAGGGCCGCGTCCTGTGGACCGCGTCCCCCGTGGCCCCGGCCCGCGCCGCGGACGGCAAGCTGCACGGCGCGGTCCTGGTCAACGGCGTCTTCGCCTCCCCGAAGATCCCGTACGCGGACGGACACGCGGTCGTCCACACCTGGATCATCAAGGCCGACCCGACCACGGCCGGCGACCTCGACACCGCCACGCCGCGCGTCGTGACCGAGATCCGGGACGGGCGCACCGGCGAGGTGCTGCACCAGTTCGTCGGCGGCAGCCCCTGGTCGCACGGCAACTACTTCATCGACGGCCAGGGCGACCCGCTGTACCAGCTGAGCTTCGGCGTCCTCAACGGCTTCGCCGCCGGCGGCACGGAGACGCGCAGCTCGGTGACCGCGCCCCTGCGGACCGTGCAGTTCGTCAACGGCCCGGGCGGGCGGCGTCTGCTGGCCGGTGGCACCGAGGCGGGTCTGGCCGCGTACGACCCGGCGGTCCTGACCACCGGGTGGTCGTTCCAGTCCTCCCTCGGCGGCGCGACCCTCATGGGCGGCCGGAACTACCTGGCCGCCGACCTCGACGGCGACGGGACCGACGAGATGGTGTCGCTGAACTTCGACGACTTCGGTGTCGACCGGATGGCGGAGCAGCTCGGCGGCGGGGTGCTGTCCCTCAACAACGGCATCCACCAGATGACGACGTTCACCCTGTCCTGACCCCCGGCGCGGACCGACACGTACCCCCCGGGCCCCGCCCGGGGGGTACGCGGCCGTGGTGACCTCGACAGACCGCCCGGTTAGAGTGTCGCCCCTCATGAACGTGGCACGACAGGACGACGACGTCCGGCAGAACGACGACGGCACACCCCCGCTGCTGCGCCTGCGCCTCTTCGGAGGCTTCCACGCGGAACGGGACGGCGGCCCCGCCCTGCCCGGACGCTGGCCCCGCCCCAGCGCCCGGACCCTCGTGAAACTGCTCGCCGTCGCGCCCGGTCACAGCCTCCACCGCGGGCAGGTGCAGGAGATCTGCTGGCCGAACGCGTCTCCGCAGGCGGCCGTCGGCAGCCTGCGGGTCGCCCTCCACGCCGCCCGGCACGCCCTGGAACCGGAGCTCGCGCCGCGCGCCGCGTCCTCCTACCTCGTCTCCGACGGAACGTTGCTCCGGCTCGACCCGCGGCGGGTGTGGATCGACGCGGACGAGGCCGAGGCCCTCTCCGCCGCGGCCCTCTCCGCCGCGGCCCCGGCCGCCGGCGCGCTCGTGGGGGACGCGCTCGCGGCGGCGCTCGCCGCGTTCGGCGGCGAGCTGCTCCCCGAGGACCGGTACGCCCCCTGGGCCGAGCAGCGCCGCGCCGAACTCGGCGCGTTGCGGCTGCGCGTCCTCCTCGCCCTCGCCGAGCGCGGACTGGCCGACGGGGCGTACGGGGAGGCGGCCGACGCGGCCCGCCAGGTCCTCGCCGACGCGCCCGCCGAGGAGCACGCCCACCGGCTGCTCATGGCGACCCTCCTGGAACAGGGGCTCCGCGCCCAGGCGGTGCGCCAGTACGAGCACTGCCGTGACGCCCTCGCCGAGGAACTCGGCATCGCCCCCGGGCCGGAGACCGAACGCCTGCGCCGCCTCGCGCTCCAGGCACCGTCGGGCACCCCCGTCCGCCCGACGGCCGTCGTCCCCGGGGCGGCCCTGCCCTCCGCGGTGGGGGCGGCCACGAGCGGCACGCTGCACGGGCGCGAGGAGCTGCTGCGCTCGGTCGTGACCGCCACCGACCGCCCGGTGGTCCTGCTCAGCGGCGAGGCCGGGATCGGCAAGACCCGGCTCGCCGCCCAGGCCGCCAGGCACCTCGCCGAGTCGGGCGCGGCCCTGCTGTGGGGCTCGGCCCACGCCGCCGAGGGGCACACGCCGTACGGCCCGTTCGTCGAGGCGCTGGACGGCTGGCTCACCCGTCGTCCGCCGGCCGACCGGACCCGGATCGGGAGCCTCTGCCCGGAGCTCGTCACCCTCCTGCCCTCGCTCCGGCAGGGGGCGGGCGGCGCCGCTCCGGGGCTTCCCGGCGCGGCGGGAGACGGTTCGTCCGGCGAACGGGCCCGTCTCTTCCAGGGGGTGGAGCGTCTGCTGAGGGAGATCGGCCGGACCGGAGGCGTCGGCGGGGTCGTGGTCGTCCTGGACGACCTGCACGCCGCGGACGTCGGTACGCACCACCTCCTGGCCCGGCTGGCCCGGCGGTTCGCGGAGACCGGCGACGGGGCCTCCTGCCGCTTCCTCGTGACCTTCCGCGACGACGAGCCCCTCCCCGAGGCCGACCTGCTGCGCGTGGCCGAGCTGGTCCGCGCCGGTCTCGCCACCCGTGTCGCCGTGCCCCGCCTGAGCCGGCGGGACGCCCTCGCCCTGGCCCGCGAGGCGCGGCCGTCGCCGGGGCCGGCGGCCGACGAGGGGGAGCTCGACCGGGTGTGGCGGCTCTCGCTCGGCAATCCGCTGTTCACCGTCGAGCTCGCCCGCGCGGGCGCGGCCGGGCGGGACCGGGTCCGGGGCCGGGACGGCGCGGGGGGCGGCGCTCCCGAGGGCGTCCGCCAGCTGGTGGCCCAGCGGCTGCTGCGGCTCGAACCCCCGGCCCGGCGCATGGCCGAGATCGTCGCCACCGCCGGAGGGACCGCCCCGCTCGCCGAGGTCCTCGACGTCGCCCGCGACGGGCTCCACCCGCCGATGCCGAGGGCGGAGGCGACCGCGGCCCTCGAAGCGGCGGTGTCCGCCGCCCTCCTGTCGGAGCATCAGGTGGGCGTCGGCGGCCGGAGCGTCACCGGGCTCGCCTTCCGGCATCCGCTGCTCCGGCTGACCTGTTACGAGCTCCTCCCCCGGCTGCGTTCCCTCGGCCTGCACGCGGCCTGGGCGGAGGCCCTGCTGCGGCACCGGCCCCACGACGTGGACGCGCTGGCCCGGCACCTGCTGCGCGCGGAGGACCCCCGGGCGGTGGACTACCTGCGCCGGGCGGCGGAGCGCGCGGCGGCCCTGTACGCCAACGAGGAGGCGGACGAGTACTACCGCCGGCTGACGCCCCTCGTCGAGGCCGACCCGGTCCGGGCGGCCGGCGTGGGCATGGACCACGCCGGTCTGCTGCACCGGATGTCCCGCTACGGGGACGCGGCCGGCGTCCTGCGCGCGGCGCTCGCCGCGGCGGACCGGGCCGGGGACGCGGACACCGCCGTGACCGTCACGGCCCGGCTCGCCGAGGCGCTGAACCGCGCGGGCCGGCGGAAGGAGGCCCTGCGGGCGCTCGACGCCCGGCGCCCGGGCCCGGTGACCTCCGCGGACGCGGTGGCCGCGCACCGGCTGGCCTCCTCCGTCATCGACTTCGTCGAGGGACGGCACACCGAGGCCGTGGCGGCGGCCGCCGCGTCCGCGGACGCCGCCACGGGCCTGCCCGGCCGAGCGGGCGCACGGGCCCTCGCCCGGGCGCTGTCGCAGCAGGCCTCCGCGCTCGGGCTGGCCGGGCGGCTGCGCGAGGCACAGGCCGTCGCCGAGGAGGCGCTGCCGCACGCGGTCACGGCGGGGGACGCCTCGGTGGAGGCCGTGGTGCTCTCGATCCTGCGCGAGAACGCCCGCCGGACGGGACGGCTGGCCGACGCGGTCGCGTACGGGGAACGCGCCGCGGCCCTCGCCGACCGGGTCGGCAGCCCGGAGGCGAGCTCCTTCGAGCGCGCCAACCTGGCGGAGCTGCACCTGCTCCTCGGCCGTGACGCCGAGGCGGGGAGCCTCGCCGCGGAGGCGGAGCGGACCGCCCGCGACCAGGCGCCCCGGACCCTCCCCTACGCCCTCACCGCGCTGGCCCGCACCCGGATGCCGTGGAATCCGGCGATGGCGGGCGCGCTCCTCTCCCGCGCGGAGGAATGCGCCGGGCGGTCCGGGGACCGGCAGGCCCTCGACGAGGTGCGGCTCGCGTCGGTCGAACTCGCGCTGCGCACCGGCCGGCCGGAGGACGCGCTCGTCCTCCTCGGCGACGACACGACGACCGCCCGCGCCGTCTGCCTGCGCGGCTGGGCCCTGATCCGTACCGGCCGCCACGCGGAGGCCGTCGCGCTCCTGGAGCGGGAGCCGGGGCGGGCCGAGCGGACGGGTCAGCACCTCCTCGTCGTGGAGGCGGCCACGGTGCTCGCCCTCGCCCTGGGCCTCTCCGGCATGCGGGAACGGGCGGACGCGCTCCTCGCCGAGGCGCGGGAGAGGGCCGGGGCCCTCCCGTACCCGACGGGCCTCGCCCGGGTCCGGACCGCCCGGGCGGAGCTGCTCGCCGCGCGTCGCTGAACGCCCCGGCGCGGGCCGGGGCGGCCGTCAGCCGGGCGATCCGGCCGGTCGGGCCGGTCTGCCGGCGGGTGAGAAGCGGTGCCGGAGGTTGACGGCCGCCGCCTTGGCCACGGCCACCGGGTTGAGGAAGCCGAGCGGGCCGATCAGCCGGGAGGCGAAGAGGTACATGTGGCGGGCGGCCCCCTCGTCCCGGGCGGCGGCCGCGAACATCAGGCGCTCCACGGGGTTGAAGGGGCGGGACCGGGCGAAGTCGGCGGCCAGCTGCTGGTGGGGGCGGAGGCGGCGGCGGTGGGTGCGGGCGTAGGCGGCGAGGGAGCGGTCGAGGTCGCCGCGGCCGGCCGCGGCGGGGGCCACGGCACCGGCCAGCCAGTGCGCGGTCTGGAGCGCCCAGCCGCAGCCGACGCCCCACAGGGGGTCGCCGGTCAGGGCGGCGTCGCCGACGAGGGCGATGCCGGGGGCGGTGGGTTCCCGGGTGAGCAGCGGGTAGTCGACGGTGCCGATGATCTTCGAGACGCGTTCGGCGGAGTCGATGGGCGGCGCCTCGGGCAGGGCGCGGACGAAGGCCTCGAAGCTGCCCTCCAGGTCCTCGCGGAAGGCGGGGAGGTGCTTCTTGTCGGGGAGGACGGCGAGGACCGTGACGCCGTCGTCGTTGGGGAACGAGTAGGCCATGTCGGGTTCGAGGAACCAGGCCTGGCCGACGCCGCCGGGCAGCGGGAGGTTCCGGTAGTGGGCGAGGTAGCCGAAGCGGGCGTTCTCGTGCCGCCGGACGGGGATCCCGGCGTACCCGGCGACGGCCGAGTCCTTGCCGTCGGCGCCGACCACCAGCCGGGCGCGCAGCTCCCGTTCGCCGCCGCCGGGGGTCGTGACCCGTACGCCGGCGGTCCGCCCGCCCTCCTGGAGCAGCCCGGTCACCTTGTGCCCGAGGAGCAGCTCCACGCCGGGGGTCCGCGCCGCGTGGGACCTGATGAGCGGGTCGAGGGTGGAGCGGCGGACGTTGTACGCGTACGGGAGCTCCGGTCCGCCGGGCGCCGCCTTCGGTTCGATCCAGCCCCAGCGGGTGTACCAGCGGGCCTCGTTGCGTACGGCTCCGGCCTTCTCCAGGGCCGGGACGAGGCCCAGCTCGTCGAGGACCGGGTAGGCGCAGGCGGTGATGGCGTGGGTGCAGAGCACCTTGTACGCCTCGGGGTCCGAGCGGCGCTCCAGCAGGGCGACGCGGACCCCGCGCCGTGCGAGCAGGATCGCCGCGGCGCAGCCGGCGAGGCTGGCGCCCGCGATGACGACGTCGTAGCGGTCGGCGGTGCGGGTGTCGTCCGGCTGTGGTCCGGACGCCGTGGTCTCGGGCTCGGTCATGCGTCGATCCCCCCTGGGTGTGTGAACACCCCACTCCTGTCAGGGACATGACCTTCATGTCAAGGGGTCGGCTCGACAGGGCACGAGGATGGCGGTAGGGCTCGTGTCCGGACGGCGGTCGCACCGGGGCGGCGGTCAGGACGGCATCACGACGGCATCACGACGGAGGAAGAGATGCGGGAGGAATACGGCGCGGTCGGCGTGCTCGTCGGACCGGGGCGGAGCGCGTACCCCTACGCGAGCACGCTCCATGTGCGCGGGACGGCCGAGCGGCTGGTCGTCGACCCGTCGCTGGCGCTGGCCGGCGGCGGGCCCCCGGCGGACCTCGTGCTGGTCAGCCACGCCCATGAGGACCACATCGCGGGCCTGGGCGGCTACGACGTGCCGGTCCACGTCCACGAGGGCGACCTCGGGGCCCTGCGCTCCCGGGAGGTCATGCTGGCGGGGCTCGGCCTGCCGCCGGAGGCGGCCGCCGAGACGGACCGGATGCTCCGCGACGACTTCCACGTGCGGGGGCGGCCGGACGCGCGGGGCTTCGAGGACGGGACCGTCTTCGACCTCGGGGGCCGGACGGTGACGGTGGTGCACCTGCCGGGACACACGCCGGGCCACTGCGGCTTCCTCGTCGAGCCGGACGGCTTCCTGTTCGTCGCCGACATCGACCTGACCTCCTTCGGGCCCCACTACGGCGACCTCGCCGGCAGCCTGGCCGACTTCGAGGCCTCGGTCCGGCGCTGCCGCGGGATCGAGGCGCGCTGGTACGGCACCTCCCACCAGAAGGGGGTGATCGAGGGCGCCGGGGAGTTCCGGCGCCGTCTCGACGTCTTCTGGGAGGTCACGGCGCGCCGGGAGGCCACGCTCCTCGACCACCTGCGGGAGCCGAGGACGGTGGAGGAGATCGTCGACCACCGCCTCGTCTACCGCCCGCACGTCGAGGGCCCCCACGTCCGTCCGGTGGAACGCCGGACGGCGGTGCAGCACCTGGCCCGCCTCGCGGCGGGCGGCCTGGTCACCGAGGTGGAACCGGGCCGCTTCCGCGCGGTGCCGGGGGCGGCGGGCTGACCCCGGGGCCGGGTCCCCCCGTCAGCCGATCGTCCAGCGCTGGCGGGCGCTCCCGGTGTCCGGCTGCTGGGTGACCCGGGATCCGTTGGCCGCGGACGCGGTGGTCAGGAGGAGGCCGCTGCGGACGGAGGCGAGGGTGGAGGAGCCGTCGGGAAGCGTGGTGAGGGTCCAGCGCTGGTTGGCGCCGCCGTGGCAGGTCCACTGGACGACCCGGGCCCCGGCGGCGGTGGAACCGCCCTCGACGTCGGCGCACTTGCCGGAGGAGACGTTGCGCAGCTCGTAGCCGCCGTCGGTCTGCCGGGTGAGCGTCCACTTCTGGTTGGCGCCGCCGTTCGGGGTCCAGGTCACGAGCCCGGTGCCGTCGGCCGTGCCGCTGTCGGGGTTGTCGAGGGCCTTGCCTCCGGTGGTGAGGGTGACGGTCCGGGGGGCGTCGCCGACCGGGGTGAGGGTGAGGGTCTGCTCGGCCGCCGTGCGGCCGCCGCCGACCGGGGTGCCGCTGGTGTCGGTCCAGCTGCGGGCGGGGGTGGTCTCGGCCGGGCGGGTGGGGGCGGCGGAGAGTCCGAGGACGAGACCGCTGTGGCGGTTGACCAGCTTGACGGTGCCGCTGGGGGTGTTGTCCGCCGCGGAGGCGCCGCGGATGACGAACCAGTCCTGTCCGGTGCCGGAGGCGGCCGCCGTGACCGTGGGCCTCGTGCCCCACGCGCGCGTGGCGGCGCCGTCGGAGGCGACGCCGAGCAGACCGCCGGTGGCGGCGTTGGCGATGCGGTAGGAGCCGTCGCCCTTCGCGGTGAAGGTCCAGCTCTCCAGCGCCGAGCCGGTGGCCGCCGCCGTGGACGTGGTGGCGGAGCCGCCGGACACCTGGGCGAGGACGCGGCCGCCCGCGGCGGCGATCCGGTAGGCGCGGCCGGACTCGACGGGCGCCGCGGGCTCGTTCGTACCGATGCTCAGGTTGACGTACTCGCCACTGGCGCCGCCGGAGCAGCCGAAGGAGCAGTAGGCGCGGAAGTCCTTGCCGACGATCCCGGAGCCGGTCCTGCCGGCGCTGTCGAGGAACCAGCGGTACCAGGACGCGGTCCGGTAGGAGCCGGTGTCACCGAGCCTGGACCACTTCTGGGTGGTCAGGTCGGCGGTGGCGTACAGCTCCTGCGGGGCGTTGCCGCTCTGGTCGACGGCCTGCGGCTCGCCGATGTAGAGCCCGAGGTAGGCGTTGTAGGTGATGTCCATGACGAAGAGCGGGGAGGTCGCGGGCGTCAGGCCGGCGGCGACCTGCTGGGCCACGGAGCCGCTGTTCGCCGGGTCGTACTCCTCGGCCTTCGGCACGTAGCCGGTGGCGCTGCCCGCGCCGACCGGGACCATGGTGGACTCCCGGCCGCCGACGCCGGGCTGGGTCCAGGCGCCGTCGTACCACTTGCGCCAGGAGCCGGGCGCCATCTTCCCGGAGATCGGGGCGCGGGCGACGTGCCCGTAGAACGCGGCCCAGCCGCCGCCCTTGTTGACGATGCGCGAGCCGTAGAAGACGTAGAAGTAGCCGGAGGCGGTGTCCACGAAGAGCCGGGGGTCGCCGGTGCCGTAGTGGTAGGTCTGCTGCGGGAAGGCGGCGGTGTCGCCGCGCTCCGTGCTGTACGGCGAGGTGATGACGTGGTCCCCGACCGTCCACGTCCGGCCCTGGTCCCTGGAGACGGCGTAGTCGATGCCGTCGTAGTGGATGCCGTCGGCGAAGGGCTGCGGGGTGAACTCGTTGTGGACGAGGCCGTACCAGTCGCCGGTGTCCGGGTCGACCCACATGCCGGTCAGGTCGCAGTAGTTGCGGTGGGCGTAGCCGCTGCCGGCCGGGGCCGGGGTGGACTCCACGCCGGTGGGGCTGTTGTTGCAGCGCCAGGTGGTGTCGTCGTTGCGGTCGGCGGGGTTCGCCGGGTTCACCGCGTCGCTGATCTCGGCGGAGCGGTTGGCGGAGTCGAAGTCGGTGCCGGTGTAGAAGGTCCACTTGCGGGGGTCGTTCGCCCCGTAGAGGGCGTGGGCCTGCTGGTAGTAGAAGGTGCCGTCCTTGTCGATGTACGGACTGGCGGGGGTGTCGTCGGGCCGGTTCCACGTGCCCTTGGCGCCGACGGTGACGGTGTAGGTGGCGGTGGACCCCGCGGTGGTGGCGGTGGTGGTGGCGGCGGTGGTCGTGGCCGCCGGGGCGGTGGCCGCGAGGGCCGTGCCGCCGGTCACGGCGAGGGCCGCCGCGACGAGCGCGCTCACGAATCTGCTGCGCGGAAGGTGCACGAGTACTCCCTGGGGTGGAGGAGCCGGGCCGCTGGTGGCACGGACCCTAGAGCGCATTTGACCGGTAAAACAAGAGGCGCGACTCCGCCGGATCCCGTGCCGCGCAAGGGAGTTGACCGCCACGACGGCCTCCGGGGCCCGGTCGCCGACGCCTTGACCGCAGGTGGGGGCCCGGTTACGTTGCGAGCCGGGCGGGAGCGGCGGGCGGGTACGACGGGGGCGTCATGGTCACCATGCAGGACGTGGCGGAGCGGGCCGGCGTCACCAAGCAGACCGTCTCGAACGTCGTCACCGGGCGCGTGGCGGTGCGCCCGGCCACGGAGGCGCGCGTCCGCGCCGCGATCGCCGAGCTCGGCTACGTACCGAACCTGGTGGCCCGTTCCCTCGCCACCGGCAGCAGCCGCACCGTCGGGCTCTTCGTGCCGACCGTCTCGGCGCCGTTCTACGCGGACGTGGTCGAGGAGGTCGAGGACGCCCTGGAGGAGCGGGGGTACCGGCTGCTGTTGTGCACCACCCGCCTCGACGGGGAGCGGGCCCGGCGCCATCTGGCCGCGCTCGCCAGCCGGTCCGTCGACGCCCTCCTGATCGCCGGGGACCAGGACCTGACCGGCCATCTGCCGCTGCTCGCGGACGCCCGCTTCCCGGTGGTGCTGTGCGCCTGGGAGGCCGCGCTGCCGGAGGGCTTCCCGGTCGTCACGGTCGACTACGAGCACGGCGGCCACCTCGCGGGCCGGCACCTGCGGGCGCTCGGGCACGAGCGGGCGCTGGTGCTCGCCAGCCCCGCCCACACCGTCCGCACCGCCGGTTTCCGGCGGGCCTTCCGCGAGGACGGCGTCGAGCTGCCCGAGGACGCCGTGCGGACGGCCGCGGAGCCCACCTTCCGGGGCGGCCTGGTGGCGGCGCTCGACGCCCTGCGGGCCCACCCGGACGCCACGGCCCTCTTCGCCACCCACGACGTCCTCGCGGTCGCCGCCGTGGAGGCCGCCCGGTCGCTCGGCCGGACCGTCCCCGACGACCTCTCCGTCGTCGCCCACGACGACACCCCCGCGGGCCTGCTCTCCGGCACGGCCCTCACCAGCGTCACCCTGCCCAAGCGCGCCATGGCCCGTCAGGCCGTCGACCTCGCCCTCGCCCCCGGCCCCCACGGCTCCGCCGCTCCCCGGCTCCTCCTCCCCTCCCTCACGCCCGGCGACAGCACCGCGCCGGCGCCGTGACCGGTCGGCGCGTCAGACGGCGTCCGGCCACCGGATCCGGTCGGTGCCGAGCCGGCGGGCGAGCGCGGGTTCGCGGGCGAGCACGGCCCCGATGGTGAAGGCGAAGGTCAGCGAGGCGCAGACGACGATCAGCCAGGACAGCAGGGTGAGGACCAGGCCGAGGGAGCCGTACTCGGCGAGGGCCCGGTTGAGCGCGCCGGGCATGTAGAAGCGGGCGGTGATGCCGAGGACGGTGGAGGCGGCGCCCCCGAGGACGGCGCCGGGGAGCAGCGGCAGCCAGGGCACCCGCTTGGCGAGCAGCAGGTGCTGGGTCCAGAGCCAGACACCGGTGCTGAGCAGGAAGAAGAGCGGCAGGCCGAGCCAGGCGCCGGCGCCGAAGCCGTCCCTGATGGGGGCCTGGAGGAAGACCACGAGGACGAGGGCGAGCAGCCAGACGGCCCACCGCCAGGCCGCGATCCGGGTGCCGGACTTGGGCAGGCCCCAGGCCCGTTCGCAGACGCGGGACATGGCACGGCTGAAGCTGGTGGCGGAGACGAGGGCGATCAGGGCGCCCAGGACGCCGGTGGTCTCCCGTACGCCGTCGGGGGCGGACCGGTCGAAGACCTGCTGGAGCTCCTGGTCGGCCGCTCCGGTGAGGCCGAACATGGCGCGCAGCGACTCGCGGAGCTGGTCGCGCACCGGGGCGGGGGCGAAGGCGGCGAGCGCGAAGAGCAGCGGGATGGCGGCGAGGAAGGCCTGGGCGGCGAGGCGGGTGCCGGAGTCGAGGAGCCGACCGCTGACGAGTCGTTCGGTGAGTTCGGTCAGGACCGGGAAGCGCCGCTCGGCTCCGGCGCGGAGTTCCTCCATCCGCGTCTTCCAGGACATCGCGCCTCCCGCCCCGCCTCGCCGGCCTCCCCCGCCGCGGGCGGAGGGCCCGCCGCCCGCGCGGACGCTCCCCGCCATGAGACGCCGGGTCCGGCCTCCCGGCCACCCGGCGGCGCCCGGACGGGTGCTCACCGCTCCCAGTAGCGGGAGAGCGCGCCTTCCTTGTACGGGGCGGGGCTGACGCTCAGCTCGCCGGCGAAGGGCCGGTCCAGGACCAGCACGAGCAGCAGGCTGAAGCCGATGAGCGCGGCGACCGAGGCGACGAAGAGCACCTGGATCCGCAGCCGCCGCATCCCGTAGAGGAAGGTCAGCGGGACGAGGACGAGCGCGCCGCCGAAGGCGAGGACCTGGAGCAGCGGCGGGAGCTCCTGCTCGGCCATCGTGATCCGGGCGCGGCGCTGGGCGGCGACGTCGTTGAGGTGGGCGACGGCCTCCTCGTAGAAGACCTCCTCGCGCGGGGTCTTCGGGTCGTACGCCTGGAGCACGTCGAAGGCGGCGACGAGGCTGCGCTCGGTGGCGCCGTACTGCGGCCGGCCCTCGCGCATCAGCGGCCACTGCTTCTCCACGACGGCGTGGACGTAGTCGCTCAGGGCGGCGTCGAGCCCGGCGCGGACGGGGGGCGGGAAGGCGGCGGCGTCCCGGGCGATGAGGGCGACGTCGGTGGCCTCGGCGGCGACGATCGTCTGGGTGCTCTCCAGCTGGGTCCAGAGGGTGACGATCACGAAGGCGAGGATGATCCCGTAGATCGCGCCGAACATCCCGAGGGTCACGCCGACCATGTCGTTGTGCTCCCCCTGGGCGAGCGACGGATGGCGGCGGCGGAGCAGCACGCTGCCCGTGACGGCGAACGCGACGGTCCCGCCGACGAGGACGACGGCGAGCGAGAAGGAGCTGAGGTGGTTGAGCAGCCAGAGCGACATGGGCGCGGAGTCTAGGCACCGGGCACACCCGTCCCGCACCACCTCACCGGCGCACGCCCCCGGCGCACACGGACAGTGCACACCATCGAGTGACGCCGCCGAACGGCCCGGTGACCGCCGTGGGAGGTACGGCGGTCACCGGGCGCCGGGTCAGACGAGCCGGGCGAGGAGGTCGGCGAAGAGCTCGGGCCGGCTCACGTACCCGACGTGCGAGGTGGGCAGGGTGTGCACGTCGAAGGGGTGGTCGGGGGTGAGTTCGTCCGCCTTGCGGATCATGTGGTCCTGGACGGCCGGGGTGAGGCCGCGGTCGGCGGAGAGGCGGACGTAGGTGTGGGGGACCCGGCGCCACGCCTCGGGCCGGACCAGCGCGGCCGGTTCCAGGACCCCGTGGTTCTCGTCCGCGTCGAGCGAGTCGAGGAAGTGCCGGAAGAGGGGGTCGGGGGCGTCGGCCATGATGGCGGCCTTGAGCGCCGCGAAGATCTCGGGGTCGGTGTGCGCGCGGCGCCAGTCGAGGCGGACGACCCCGGGGTCGCGGCCGGGCGCGTCGTACGGGACGGCGATCCGGGCGGCCGCCGCGTCGAGCAGGTTGTCGTCGGCGACGTCCCACGGCTCGGTGAGCATGGCGGGGTCGGCGAGGCAGAGCGCCGAGAGGTAGACGACCCGCTGGACGAGGTCCGGGGCGGCGTTGACCACGGCGGTGAGGGTGAGGCCGCCGAGGCTGTTGCCCGCGAGGACGACCGGGCCGTGGTCGGCGAGCCGCCGCAGCACGCCGACGACGTGGTCGACGTTGTCGGCGAGGGTGACGCCCTGCATCGGGGAGGCGTCGTGGGCCAGGGCGGTGCGGTCCTCGGTCTGCCGGTGGTAGGCAGCGGGTCCGGTGGCCCGGTCGCCGTGGCCGGGCAGGTCGACGGCGTACGAGCGGTGGCCGCGCAGGGCCAGTTCGTTCCGGAGCGGGGTCCAGGCACGGGCGTTGCTGGAACCGCCGTGCACGAACACGAACGTGGGGCGCTGGTCTGAGCGCATGGGAGGAATCCTCGTCATCCTGAGGCGAAACGGTGGACGCGTGGACCTCGGGACCGGCGGGCGCGACGGCGCGCCCGAGGAGCCGGACCGTGGTCAGCGCGCGGAACGGAGCCGGTTCGCCGTGAAGTTCGGGATGACGGAGCACATGCGACCGACCCTACCCCCTGCCCCCCTTTCCGCCCAGGGGTTTTCGGACTGGTAACTTCTACAGCGCTGTAGAAGTTCGACCGAGGGAGAGTGAGCCGACGATGGCGCTGTGGGACCGGATCAAGGAGTCCGCCTCGACCATGCAGACCCAGCTGACCGCGCGGAAGAACGAGCTGACCAGCGGGGCCTTCCGGGACGCCAGCATGGCGATGTGCGCGCTGGTCGCCGCGGCCGACGGCAGCGTGGACCCGTCGGAGCGGCGGCGCGTGGCCCAGCTGATCGCCGCCAACGAGGTGCTGCGGAACTTCGACGCGGCCGACCTCCAGCAGCGCTTCGACGCCCAGCTCGACCGGCTCGCCGCCGACTTCGACTTCGGGAAGGTCGCCGTCCTCCAGGAGATCGCGAAGGCGGGGAAGAAGCCGGCCGAGGCGCGGGCCGTCGTCCAGATCGGCATCGTCATCGGCGGCGCCGACGGCCACTTCGACCCCGCCGAGCGCGGTGTCGTCCGGGAGGCGTGCTTCGCCCTCGGCCTGCCCCCGCGGGAGTTCGACCTCTGACCCGCCCTCAGAGCGGGGTCGCCGCCTTGAGGATCGCGTAGAGCGTCACCGCCGAGTTGGCCGAGGAGAGCGCCGAGACGGCCACGCCGACCACGGCGCCCCACACGGCGAGCCCGACCGCGGTGAAGACCGGCGGCCAGGCGCGCGGGGCCGGCGGCGGTCCGAGGAGCGCGGCCACCCGGCGCGGCACGGGACCGGCGACGGCGAAGGCCGGCAGGGTCGCGGGTCCCGCGCCGCCGGAGGCCAGGGCCGCCCGCCCGATGGCCCGCGCCACCACGCGCCGGCTGCCGACCCGTACCGCCGCCTCCTCGTCCGCCCACCGCTCGGCGGAGTAGGTGACGGCCGTACGCAGCGGGCGCAGGAACGGGTTGGCCGCCGCGGCGAGCCGGGCCACGAGCAGCAGCCGGTCGTGCCGCCCCGTCAGATGCGCCCGCTCGTGGGCGAAGAGAGCCCGCCGCTCGGCCGGGCCCAGCAGGGCGAGCATGCCCCGGCTGACCACGATCCGCCCCCGGGAGCGGCGCGGTACGGCCGGGAGGGCGTACGCGTACGGCCGCGGGTCCGGCAGGACCGCGACCGGGGTCCGCGGCAGCCCGGCGAGCGCGCGGGCGGCCCGCCGGCGCACGCCGCGGTGGCGCAGCAGCACCCGTCCGCAGACGGCGACCAGTACGAGGAGCGCCGGGATCGCCGCCCGGCCCGCGATCTCGTCGTAGGGCAGCGCGGCCCGCACCTCCGGGTCCGACCACGCGTCGGGGAGCGGGTTGCCGGGCAGCTGGGCGGTGCCCACGACCATGAGGAGGGCGAGGCAGAGGGTGCTGGAGACGGCGAGCACGGCGGCGACCGCCGTGAGCAGCCGGGTCGCGGCGCGCGGGTGGAGGTGGTGCTCGGCCAGGCGCGCGACGGGCCACGCGGTCAGCGGCAGCACGAGCGGCAGGAAGACGAAGACGCCCACGGGATCAGCCCTCCCCCGTCGGCGCGTCGCCCTCCGCCGGCCCGTCGTCCGCCGCCGGGCCGCCTCCCCCTGCCGGCTCCCCTTCCCCTGCCGCCCCCTCTTCCCCGGCGTGGGCCAGCAGCTCCCTCAGGAGCCGCTCGTCGTCGGCGGGGAGGGTGGTGACGAAGCGGGTGAGGACGGCCTGCCGGTCGCCCTCGCCGTCGAGCAGCCGGCGCATGCGGAGGGCGGCGAGCCCGGCCTCGTCGGCGACGGCGGTCCACTCGAAGGAGCGGCCTGCGCGCTCGCGGGCCACGGCCCCCTTGGCGTGGAGGCGGGTGAGGATGGTGATGACGGTGGTGTACGCGAGCCCTCCGCCGAGCCGCTCCCGCACCCGGCCCGCGGTGACCGGCCCCCCGGCGGCCCGCACCGCCGCGAGGACCTGCGCCTCCAGTTCCCCCTGGCCGCGCCGGCGCGCGGACCCGGCGCCGGGCTCCGCCCCCTCGGCGTCCCGCTTCTTCATCCGTCGTCCGCCTTCCCGTTCCCGGCCGCTCGTCCGGGCCACCCGGGTGCCGTTCATCGTTCGGGGGGCGACCCTACCCGGTTCTTCTACGCCCCTGTAGATTGACGCGGGTCAGGACCCCCCGTCCCGTCCCCCGCCAGGAGTGTCACCCCATGTTCGGTCTGAGCGAGATCGCGATCCTGCTGATCGTCGTCGCCCTGGTGGTCGGCGCGCGGAAGCTGCCGGAGCTGGCCCGCAACGCCGGCAAGGCGTCCCGGATCCTCAAGGCCGAGGCCCGGGAGATGAAGGCCGACGACGGTCGCCGGGAGCCGGCGGCCACCTACACGGTCAGGGAGACGCCGGCCGCCGCCGAGGAGCGCTGAGCCGGGGCTCCCCTCAGTCGCCCCCGCCGTCGTCGACGACCAGCGGGGGCGGCGTCCAGCGGCCGTCGAGGACCGAGGGGTCCGGCCCGTACAGGCGGAGGTCGAGGGCGAACGGACCGGCCGGGGCGGGCAGCCAGTTGGCCGCGCGCTTGGGGTCGGCGGGACGCCGGTGCGCGACGTACAGGGTGAGTCCGCCGTCGTCGTCGTAGAGGACCCCGGGCGTGCGGTCGCCGATCGCGCGGCGGCCGGGCCCGCCGTCGGCGCGGGGCCGGCCGGACGGCGGGCGGAGGGTGGCCGCCCAGAGGAAGCGGGCGGGCGGGAGCAGCCCCGGGGCGAACCGGATCGCGTACGCGTACCGGGCGCCGTCCGGCGGGCCGCCGCCGTCCGGGTCCCGCTCCCAGCCGCCGTGCCAGACCTCGGCCCCCGGGAGCTCGTACCACCCCTCGTGGGCGTCGAGCGCGCGGCGCGACGGGTCGGCGCCCGGCTCGGCGCGGGTGCCGTGGAGCCGCCGGGGACGGCTCGTCGCGGCGGCCTCGGCGAGCCGGGCCCTGCCGTCGGCGACGCCCGCTTCGAGGGCGGCCCGGAGACCGGGGGCGAGCGCGGCCGGCTCGAACGCGCCGCCGCCGTCCACGCCGAGGGCGGCCAGCCGGTCGCGCAGGTCCCGGTCGGAGTCGAGGACGGGGACGAAGCGGAGGAGGAAGTCGAGGACGGCGAGGAACGCGACGGTGTCGGTCTCCTCCTCCCGCCACACCGGCCAGAGCGGCTCCTCCGCCGGGTGCGGGGCGGCGGTGTCGGTGAAGTCGGAGAGCGGGCGGAGCCGGTACCGCTCCCTGGCCTCGCGCAGGGCCGGCAGGTCCTCGGGTCCGGCGAGGTGGGTGCGGCCGACGACGCCGACGAGGTGGGTGGCGGCGTGCAGGACGCCGTCGATCCCGCCGGGGACGGCGCCCGTCCAGCCGGGCCCCGCGATCAGGTAGTCGCCGGCCTCCGGGCCGGTGGCGCGGGAGCCGACGGATCCGACGAGGACGGTGTCGAGGTCGTGCACGGCCAGCACGTAGTAGCGGTCGGTCGCGGGGACGGACACCACCCAGGGCTCGGCCCGCAGATCGAGCCAGGCCCGGGAGCGCGGGGTGTCGGGCGGCTCCGCGGAGTGCCGGAAACGACCGAGGCCTCCGGCGCCGTCCGGGGCGACCGCCTGGGCGTACAGGGTCCGGTAGTGCACCAGGAGGGGGTACCCCCAGATCCAGGCCTCGGCGGCGGTCCGCCGCGCCTCCTCGCCCGTCGGCACCGTGCGCACGCCCATGCCCGCCCTCCTCACCCCGCGACATTTCCGCCCAAAATGCCACGGTGCGGTGAGGGCCGCATCCGGAGCGGAGGAGCAGGCGAGCGGGCGAGCGGAGGAGCAGGCGAGCGGGCGAGCGGAAGGGCGGGCGCGTGGGCGAGCGGGGCCGCCGGAGGCTACGCGGCGGGGAGCGGCTCGGCGACCGAGGCCAGGTAGCGGGCGTACTCGTCCAGCGCGGCCAGCGCCTGCGCGTCGTCGCGGTCGATCAGCCAGGTGAGGGTGAGGCCGTCGAGGACGCCGAGGCCGTGGCGGGCGAGCACCGTCAGGTCCACGGTCCAGGCGAGGCCGGCCGCCCGGGCCATCGACTCCAGGTGGGCGCGGTTCACGTCCAGGTAGTGCCGGTACTGGCGGCGGGCCAGGTCGGCGAGGCCGGGCCGGCGGAGCGCGTACTGGGTGAGCTCGTACGTGACCAGGTGCTCGTCCGGGCGGGCCAGGATCTGCCCCCAGTAGGCGTGGAGGATGGCGCGGACCTTCTCGAAGGGCGTGGCCCCCTCGGAGTGCGCGAGGTCCGCCGGCGGGAGGTTCCGCTCCATGATCCGCTCGATGACGGTCTGGAACAGCTCCTCCTTGGAGCGGAAGCAGTAGTGGAAGGCGCCGAGCGGCACCCCGGCCTCGGTGACCACGGCCCGGGTGGTGGCCTTGGCCACCCCGTCGCGGATCATGACCCGGATCGCCGCCTCCGCCAGCTGCTCGCGGCGCTCGGCGGCGGAGAGTCGGGGCATGGCACGGGCTCCTCGGGACGGGGCGGCGGGGCCGGGACGTCGGGCCGGGTCAACGTACCGCAGGGGGCAGGCCGAAGCCCCTACAGGAAGGCCATGCCTTCGCCCCGGTAGGTGGGGACGGCGTCGACGATCCGGTCGTGCTCCACGAGGTGGAGGGTGTCGACGCGCTCGCAGAGCTCGCCCGCCTTGGCGTGCCGGAACCAGACGCGGTCGCCGACCCGGAGGCTGTCGGCGGCCGGTCCGGCGAGCGGGGTCTGCACCTCGCCCGCGCCCTCGGCGCCGAGCATCCGCAGCCCCGCCGGGTGGACGGGGACGGGGAGCCGGTCGGGTCCGGGGGCGCCGGAGGCCGTCCACCCGCCGCCGAGGACGGTGACGTGGCCGGGGGCGGGGCGGCGGACGACGGCGAGCGCGAAGAAGGCGGCGGGGAGCGGGCTGAAGCCCCGGTAGTGGTCGAAGAGGGCGGGGGCGTAGAGCCCGGAGCCGGCACCGAGTTCGGTGACGGCGGGCTCGGCGGAGGTGGTCTCCAGGCTGCCGGTGCCGCCGCCGTTGACGAACTCCAGCGGGGCCACCTCCCGGACGGCGCGGACGGCGGCGGCGCGGCGGGCGCGCAGCTCGCGGGCGGAGAGGTGCTGGACCACGCGGACGGCGGTGCGCATCGGGCGGGCCTGGGTCGGCTGGGCGTCGCCGACCCCCGCGATCTGGCCCTCGTAGGCCATGACGCCGACGAGCCGCAGGCGCGGCCGGGCCACGACGGCGCGGGCCAGCTCCGCCGCCTGTACGGGGGCGTGGAGCGGGGAGCGGCGCATGCCGAGGTGGACACGGCCGCCGAGCAGGCGGAGGGAGGCGTCGAGGTCGAGGCAGACGCGGACGGGCGGCCCCGAGGGGCCGATCGCCGCGGTGAGGAGGTCGAGCTGTTCGGGCGAGTCGACCATGACGGTGACCCGGGCGGCGGCGTCCTCGTCGGCGGCGAGCCGGCGGAGCGCGTCGGTGTCGGCGGTGGGGTAGCCGACGAGGACGTCGGCGGCGGGGTCCCGGGCCGCGAGCCAGAGGGCCTCGGGGAGGGTGAAGGCGAGGACGCCGGAGAAGCCGGGGTGGGCCAGGACCTCGCCGATGAGGGCGCGGCAGCGCAGCGACTTGCTGGCGAGGCGGATCGGTTTGCCGCCGGCGCGGCGGGCCATCTGGGCGGCGTTGGCGCGCAGGGCGCCGAGGTCGACGACGGCGAAGGGCGGCTGGAGTGCGGCGGTCGCCTTCTCCAGGTCGGCGAAGCCGGCGGGGCGCGGGACGGGCACGGCGGCTGCGGCGTCGGGGCGGGCGCTTGCCATGGGGGCGGCCTTTCGTGGACCTCTTCGGGGAGCGCGCGGGGCTTCTCCGGGACCGGTGACGACGCCGTCACGGTCTCTTGGTCGTCCGTCCAAGTCAAGACTCGGGGACCCTTGACTTGGACGCTTGTCCAAGTCCACCCTTCCGGACAACGAGAACCGGCGGTAACCCGCCACCGCCCGGCCGAAGGGACCGCCCGGCATGAGCAGCAGCGAGAACGGCACCGTCTGGCGCAACTGGGCCGGGAACGAGGAGGCCCGCCCCCGGCGGGTGGTGCGCCCGGCGAGCACCGAGGACGTCGCCGTCGCCGTGAAGGACGCGGTACGGGACGGGCTGCGGGTCAAGGCGATCGGCTCGGGCCACTCCTTCAGCGGCGTCGCCGTCGCCCCCGGCGTCCAGCTCCGCCTCGACCGGCTCGACGCGGTGGTCTCCGTGGACGCGGACACCGGGCTCGTCACCGTCGGCGCCGGCATGCCGCTGTGGAAGCTGAACCCGCTGCTCGCCTCGCACGGCCTCGCCCTGGAGAACATGGGCGACATCGACCGGCAGACGGTCTCGGGCGCGATCTCCACCGGCACCCACGGCTCCGGCGTCCGCTTCGGCGGCATCGCCACCCAGGTGCGGGCACTCGAACTCGTCCTCGCCGACGGCTCGGTGACGGTATGTTCGCAGACCGAGCGGCCGGAGCTCTTCGCGGCGGCCCGGGTCGGGCTCGGGGCGCTGGGCGTCATCACCAAGGTGACCCTCCAGACCGTCCCGCTGTACGCCCTGCACGCCCGGGACGCCTCGATGCCGGTGGCGGAGACCCTCGGCCGGCTGGACGAACTCGTCGCGGAGAACGACCACTTCGAGTTCTTCTGGTTCCCGCACAGCGAGACCACGCTCACCCGCCGCTTCCGCCGGCTCCCCGGCGACACGCCCCTCTCCCCCATCGGCGCGTTCTCCCGGCGGCTCGACGAGGCCGTGAGCGGCCCCGCCTTCGAGGCGCTGAACCGGCTCGGCACCCGCGCGCCCCGCCTCGTGCCGCCGATCACCCGCTTCACCGCGCGCGCGATGTCCTCCCGGAGCTGGACCGACCACGCGTACCGGATCTTCGCCTCGGTGCGCGACGTCCGCTTCCACGAGGGCGAGTTCGCGATCCCCCGCGCCCACGCGGCCGAGGCGCTGCGGGAGCTCCGGAAGTGGATCGACACCCACGGGGAGCCGGTGTCGTTCCCGCTGGAGGTCCGCTTCACGGCCGCCGACGACATCTGGCTCTCCACCGCGCAGGGCCGGGAGAGCTGCTACATCGCCTTCCACCAGTACCACCGGATGCCGTACCGCCGGTACTTCGACGCCTGCCAGCGGATCCTCGGCTCCTACGGCGGCCGGCCGCACTGGGGCAAGATGCACGACCTCGGCGCGGACGAACTGCGCCCCCGCTACGAACGCTTCGACGACTTCGTGGCCCTGCGGAACGCCCTCGACCCCTCGGGCGTCCTCTCCAACACGTACCTCGACCGGGTCCTCGGCACACCTCCGGCGGCGGGCTGACCCCCGGGCCGGGCGGTGGCACACTGACCCGGTCTGCCGAAGGAGTACCACCGTGTCCGTGATCCAGCGCCTGCGCACCGCCGTCCGCCGGACGTACCGGCGCACCGTGGACCTGAGCCATCCGGCCCGCTCGCCGCTGGGGAGCGCGGTCGTCAACTGCGTCGTGTACGCCGACGGGGTGCGCCGCACGGCCCGGGGCGCGGGCGCGGAGGACGCGCTGCGGCAGGTGCGCCGCACCGGGGACGGCTTCGTGTGGATCGGCCTGCACGAGCCGGCGGAGAAGGAGCTGACGGTGCTGGCCGAGCTCTTCGGCCTGCACCCGCTGGCCGTCGAGGACGCCGTCCACGCCCATCAGCGGCCCAAGATCGAGGAGTACGACGGCGTGCTCTTCGCCGTCCTGAAGACGGTCCGGTACGTCGAGCACGAGGAGCTGACCGCCACCAGCGAGGTGGTGGACACCGGCGAGCTGATGGCCTTCGTCGGGCCCGACTTCGTCATCACCATCCGGCACGGCGGGCACGGCTCCCTCGGGCCGCTGCGCGAGGCCCTGGAGGCCCTGCCCGAGCAGCTGGCCAAGGGCCCCTCGGCGGTGCTGCACGCCATGGTCGACCACGTCGTGGACGACTACCTCGCCGTCGCGGACGCGGTGCAGACGGACCTGGACGCGATCGAGAACGCGGTCTTCACCGACCAGGCCGACCGCCGCGACGCGGGCCGGATCTACCAGCTCAAGCGGGAGCTGCTCGAACTGCGCCGGGCCGTCGCCCCGCTCGCCCGCCCGCTGACGGCGCTGGCCACCCGGCCGATGCCGCTGGTGGACCCGGAGATCCGGGCGTACTTCCGGGACGTCACCGACCACCTCTCCCGCGTGACCGAGCAGGTCGCCTCGTACGACACCCTGCTCGACTCGGTGCTCCAGGCGCATCTGGCGCAGGTCACCGTGGCGCAGAACGAGGACATGCGGAAGATCACCGCGTGGGCGGCGATAGTCGCCGTGCCGACCATGGTCTGCGGCGTCTACGGCATGAACTTCGAGCACATGCCGGAGCTGCGCTGGACCTACGGCTACCCGGCGGTCCTCGGGGTGATCGCGGTGGCGTGCTACGTCATCCACCGGGGCTTCCGGCGCAACGGCTGGCTGTAGGGGCCGGTGCCGGGCGCCGCGGGGTGCGGCGCGGCCGCGGGAGAGGAGGCAGGGGACGCCGTGCGGCGTGCCGCGGGGTGCGGCGCGGCCGCGGGAGACGGGGCGGGGAACGCCGTGCGGCGTGACGCGGGGGTGCGGCGCGACGGCGTGACGTGACGGGTGTGACATGGCCGACGCCCGCCCGGGGGATCTTGACGGTTCCCTGACGCGCTGGCCGGGATCCGGGCTCCTCCGGCTGCTTAGGCTGACCCGGCCCGTCGGTCGACGGGCCCCCACCACCCCTCACCAGCCGGCCCGGGAGCCCCCATGTCCACCTCGAACGACACGCGCACGAGCAGGCTGCGCGCGTGGATGCTGGAGGGCCTGTCCGACATGGGCAAGGGAAAACCCTCCCGGCCCCAGGAGACGGCCCCGGACGCCGGACACCGGGGTCAGCCCTGGTACCGGGTGATGTGCCTGACCGGTGTCGACTACTTCTCGACCCTCGGCTACCAGCCGGGCATCGCCGCGCTCGCCGCCGGGCTGCTCTCCCCCGTCGCCACCATCGTGCTGGTCATCGTCACCCTGGCGGGCGCCCTGCCGGTCTACCGGCGGGTGGCGGAGGAGAGCCCGCACGGCGAGGGCTCGATCGCGATGCTGTCGCGGCTGCTGTCCTTCTGGAAGGGCAAGCTGTTCGTCCTCACCCTGCTGGGCTTCGCGGCGACCGACTTCCTCATCACCATCACGCTCTCGGCGGCCGACGCCTCCACCCACCTGGTGGAGAACCCGCACCTGGAGTCGGCCCTGCACGACAAGCAGGTCCTGATCACCATGATCCTGATCGCGCTGCTCGGCGCGGTCTTCCTCAAGGGCTTCCTGGAGGCGATCGGCGTCGCCGTCGCCCTGGTGGGGATCTACCTGGCGCTCAACGCGGTCGTCGTGGTCACGGGCCTGTGGCAGGTGATCACCGAGGGCCACGTCGTCACCGACTGGACCGCCGCCCTCACCCAGGAGCACGGCAACGTCTTCGTCATGATCGGCGTCGCCCTGCTCGTCTTCCCCAAGCTCGCCCTCGGCCTCTCCGGCTTCGAGACGGGCGTGGCCGTCATGCCGCACGTGAAGGGCGACCCGGAGGACACCGAGGCGCGGCCCGCCGGCCGGATCCGCGACACCAAGAAGCTGCTCACCACGGCGGCGCTGATCATGAGCGTCTTCCTGATCTGCACCAGCTTCATCACCACCGTGCTCATCCCGCACGAGGAGTTCGAGTCCGGCGGCAAGGCCAACGGCCGCGCGCTGGCGTACCTGGCCCACGAGTACCTGGGCAACGCCTTCGGCACCGTCTACGACGTGTCGACGATCGCGATCCTGTGGTTCGCGGGCGCCTCCGCCATGGCCGGCCTGCTCAACCTCATGCCCCGCTACCTCCCCAAGTACGGCATGGCACCGCACTGGGCGCGGGCCGTCCGCCCCATGGTGATCGTCTTCATCCTGGTCGCCTTCCTCGTCACCTGGATCTTCGACGCCGACGTCGACGCCCAGGGCGGCGCGTACGCGACCGGTGTCCTCGTCCTGATCTGCTCGGCCTCCGTCGCCGTGACCATCGCGGCCCGCAAGGCCCGCCAGCGCGGCTGGACCCTCGGTTTCGGCGTCATCTCGGCGGTCTTCCTCTACACCACGGTGCTCAACGTCATCGAACGCCCGGACGGCGTGAAGATCGGCGCCTGCTTCATCGCCGGCATCATCCTCATCTCCTTCCTCTCCCGCCTCGGCCGCGCCTTCGAGCTGCGCGTCACCCACGTCGACCTGGACGAGACGGCCGAGCTGTTCGTCCGGGACATCGCGCACCGCACGCCCCGGTTCATCGCCAACGAGCCGGACCGGCGGGACCGGGCGGAGTACCGGGACAAGATCGAGCAGATCCGCGCCGACAACGAGCTGCCCACGACGGACGACTTCGTCTTCGTCGAGGTGACGGTCACCGACCCGTCCGAGTTCGAGGCCGGCCTGACGGTCAGGGGCGAGGTCCTGCACGACCGCTACCGCGTGCTCACGGTGGAGTCGTCCTCGGTCCCGAACGCCCTCGCGGCCCTCCTCCTGCACTCCCGCGACATGACCGGCACCCGCCCGCACATCTACTTCGAGTGGACCGAGGGCAACCCCTTCGCCAACTTCCTCCGCTTCTTCCTCCTCGGCGAGGGCGAGATCGCCCCGGTCACCCGCGAGGTGCTGCGCGAGGCGGAGCCCGACCGGGACCGCCGCCCGCACGTCCACGTCGGCTAGTCCGTCCCTTCCGGATCCTGCCGGGCTCGCGGAGGGAACGGCCCGGGCGCGCCGGGCCCCGGGGATATGAGAGGTTTGCTCCGTTCATCCGATCAAGGGACGGCGGAGAGGTGCGGCACGGCATGGCGCGGTGGGACGGGACGGAGACGGCCGCGGGCCCGGAGCGGGACGCGCGGTCGGCGGACGACGAGGCCCGCTGGTTCCGGGTCCTCCTCCACGTGGGCTTCTTCCTGCTGCTCGGCTCCTCGCTGACCCGCTTCCTGATGCGGCACACCGGCGACGGGATCGCCCCCTGGGTGGTCGTGCTCGCCATCGCCCTCGCCGCGCTGTACGTGGCCGAGCCCGCGCTCGCCACCGACCGGCCCCGGCGGCACCTGTGGCTCGGCGCCTGCACGGCGACGTGGATCGCGCTGGTCTTCCTGGCACCGAGCTTCGCCTGGTGCTCGATCCCGCTCTTCTACCTCGGGCTGCGCAACCTGCGGCCGCCGGTCGCGGCCGGCTTCATCGGGCTGCTCACGGTCGTCTCGGTCACCGCGCAGCTGCGGCTGGCCGGGCGCTTCGAGTTCGACATCCTGCTCGGGCCGCCCGCCGTCGCCGCCATCTGCGTCGCCGTCTTCGTCCGCATGGACGAGCAGACCCGGCGGCAGCGCGAGCTCATCACGGACCTCGTCCGCACCCGCCGCGAACTCGCCGCCACCGAGCGGCGCGAGGGCACCCTCGCCGAGCGCCAGCGGCTCTCCATGGAGATCCACGACACCCTCGCCCAGGGCCTGTCCAGCCAGCAGATGCTCCTCCAGGCCGCCGACCGCACCTGGCGCTCGGACCCCGGCACGGCCCACCGGCACGTGCGCGCCGCCACCGCGATCGCCGAGCGCAACCTCACCGAGGCCCGCCGCTTCGTCCACGACCTCGCCCCGGCCGACCTCGCCGGGGGCGGCGGTCTGGACGAGGCCCTGCGCGCCCTGGCCCGCCGGGAGTCCACGGCCGGCCTCGCCGTCCGCTGCCACGTCGAGGGCGTCCCGGCCCGCCGGCTGCCCGACCGGGTCCAGTCGGCACTGCTGCGGATCGCCCAGGGCGCCCTGGCCAACGTACGGGAGCACGCGGACGCCCGTACCGCCGCGCTCACCCTCACCTACCTCGACGACCAGGTCGTCCTGGACGTCGCCGACGACGGCCGGGGCTTCGACCCGTCGGAGGTCCGCGCGGACGACGGCGTCCGCGGCCACGGCCTCCCCGCCATCCGCACCCGGGCCCACCAGCTGGGCGGCACCCTCACCGTCGAATCGTCGCCGGGCGAGGGCACGGTCCTGTCGGCCGCCGTCCCCCTCGCCGCCCCCTGATCAGACGGAGGGCGCCCCGCCCGGATAGGCGACCCGGGCGGTGATGCGGGCGATCCGCCGCGCGGACTCCCCGGGCGGCGCGACGGGCTGGACGATGTGGCTCACGGTGAGCCGCACGATGGTCTCCACGGCGAGCCCCCGCGACTCCTCGTCCACGTCGGGCCAGGCCTCGATCGCGTACGCGTCGAGCAGCGTCATCGCCGTACCGAAGACGGGCTCGGTGCGCGTGGTCAGGTAGGCGAGCAGATCGGCGTCGGCCCCGTCCCGGGCGGCCAGCAGCACGCTCTTGATCAGCGGATTGTCGACGGCCTGCTGGAGGGTGTACTCCACCCCGGCCCGCGCGGCCCGCTCCAGCCGCCCCCGGTGCGCGTCCAGCTCCCCCTGGATCCCCACCAGGAACCGCTCCAGCTCCCGCCGCACGAGCGCCCCGCCGATCGCCTCCTTCGAGCCGAACTCGTTGTAGAGCGTCTGCCGGCTGATCCCCGCGGCGCGCGCGATCGCGGTCATCCGCAACACGCCCCACCCGTCGGCCGCCACGAGCCCATAGGCGGCGTCGAGCACCTGCTCCCGGAGCAGGGACCGCACACTCTCACGGAAACTGGTCATCGTGTCCTCACCTTAGACGCGCGGCCGCTCACAGCCCCGACCCTCCACCTGCCTCCAGGTACTGGCCGGTGATCCAGCGGGCGTCGTCGGAGGCGAGGAACGCGACGACGTCCGCGATGTCCTGCGGGGTCCCGATCCTGCCGAGGACCGCGTGCGCGGCGAGCGCGGCGGCGGCCTCGGGGGTGGCGCGGAGGCGGGCGTTCATGTCGGTGGCGACGAAGCCGGGGGCGACCGTGTTGACGGTGATCCCGCGCGGGCCCAGCTCCTTGGCGAGGGCCAGGGTCATGGTGTCGACGGCGCCCTTGGTCATGGCGTAGGTGACGGACTCCGGGTAGGCGTTCCGCGAGGTGAGCGAGGAGATGTTGACGATCCTGCCGCCCTCCCGGAAACGGTCGAGGCCGCGCTGGACCAGGAAGAGCGGCGCCTTCACGTTGACCGCGAAGAGCCGGTCGAAGACCTCGGGGGTGAGCTGGTGGAGACGGCCGGAGCCACTGGCGCCGGCGTTGTTGACCAGGATGTCGATCTCCGGCCCGGCCCCGGCGTCGGCGAGCCCCCGGTCGAGGGCCGCGTAGAAGGTGTCGACGGCGTCGGGGCGGTCCAGCTCCGCGCGGAAGGCGAAGGCCCGGCCGCCCTCCTTCCCGACGGACTCCACGGTCGCCGCGGCGGCGGCCTCGTCGGTGCCGTAGTGCACGGCGACGAGGGCGCCGTCGCGGCCCAGCCGCTCGGCGATCCCCCGGCCGATGCCCCGGCTCGCTCCGGTGACGATCGCGGTCCTGCCTGCCAGTCTCGACATGGGGGTACGTCCTGCCTCGTGCGGTGAGTGGTGCGGGGTGCGGGTACGGGTACGGGTACGGCTCAGCCCCGGGCGGCGAGAAGGTCCCGGTACCAGGCCAGGTGGCGGGGGAAGGCGGCGGTGAAGCCGGGGCCCGGGCCGCGGCCGAAGTCGGTCCACGGGCGCTCGTCGGCGAACCAGTGGTCGAGGCCGAACATCTCCAGGTGGTGGGCGGCGAGCGGGTTCCCGGCGAGCAGCGCGCGGGCCTCCGCGAGCTCCACCGCGGGGCCCCGGGCGGCCCGCGCCGACTCCGGGAGCAGCGGCTCCACGGCGGCGAGCAGCTCGTCGTCGGAGACCGGGTCGGGATGGGCGAGGTAGTACGCGCCGGGCCGGGTGGCCGGGGAGAGCGCGGCGCCCAGCAGGGCGCCCGCCAGGCTCTCCACCTCGACGAGCGAGTGGAGGGAGCCGCTGCCGGCGAGCGGCCCCGGCAGCGCGGCGAGCAGCGTCAGCAGCCCGGGGACGACCTGCCGGTCCCCGGTGCCGTAGACCAGGTGCGGGCGCAGCACGGTGCCGCCGGCGTCCAGGACGTACCGCTCCCCGGCGGCGCGGGTCCTGCTGGTCGCCGACACCGGGGCGAGCGGGAGGGTGTCGGGCGCGGCGGCACGGAAGGGGCCCCGGCCGTGCACGGAGGCGGTGCTCAGGGCGACGATCCGGCCGGCCCCGGCCCGGTGGGCGGCGTCGGCGAGGGCGCGGGCGCCGTGCTCGTTGACGGCTCGCAGCAGCTCCTCCTCGCCGCCGATCGCGGAGGCGCAGTGGACGACGGCGTCGACCCCCTCGCAGGCCCGGCGCAGGCTCTCGGCGTCGCGGACGTCGCCCTGGACGGTCTCGACGACGGGCCCGCCGGCGGGTGCGTCCGTCCGCGGGGCGGCCGCCGCGTCGGGGCGCCGGACGAGCAGGCGCACATGGTCGAGGTCGGGGTGCGCGGCGGCCGCGGCGGCGACCCGGCCGCCGATGAAGCCGGTGGCGCCGGTGACGAGGATGCGGGTTCCCATGGGTTCTATGGGTTCTTCCGGTCGGTGCGGGTGGGCGGTGGAGGTGCGCGGCGGGGGTGGCCGTCAGCCGGCGCCCAGCACGGCGGGGGTGCGCGAGGCCCCCTCCGGGACGCGGGCCGGTGCGGTGAGCGTGCAGTCGAGGACGGCCGAGCCGCCCTGGTGCGCCAGGATCTGGACGGTGACGGCGTCCCGGCCGAGGCCGGTCAGCACCTCCGCCTCGAACCAGCAGGGCTCGTCCAGTTCCGCGTAGCGGTGGAAGCGGGCGTCGAGGCCGACGGGCAGCAGGCGGGAGTCGCCCGTGGCGGCCACGGCGGCCTGGCGGGCGGCCTCCAGCAGCAGCATCCCGGGGACGTGGTCGTTGGCCCGGCGGAAGAGGGTGGGGTGGGTGGTGTCCACCCGCAGCCGCCAGCGGTTCGGGGCGTCGCCGGGGGCGAGGACGACGTCCATCTCGCGGTCGCGGCCGACGGTCCGCGGCGGCAGCCCGGTCGACGGGGGGACCGTGCCGCCGCCGTCCGGCGCGGCCAGCCGGTTGCCCCGCATTCTGCGGTAGGCGAGTGCGGAGGTGCAGTTGATGCCGCCGCCGCCGGAGGCGAAACGCCGGCCGTCGCGGCGGAGGACGAGCGCGGTGCGCATCTCGCGCAGTCCGCGGCCCCGGCGGCGTATGTCCGTGCAGAGGAGGTCGACGGTTATCTCCGCCGGGCTGCCGTCGTTGGTCATTTCCTCGGCCGAGGCGCTGTAGGCGAGGTCCCACATGACGAACTGATCGTCCACGGGTACACCGAATTCCGCGTGACAGACCAGCATGGTGGCCTGTCGCATGGTCTCGGCGACCAGGAGCGGATCGTGTCGGCCGCCCTTCTGCGGTACGAAGTACGGGTGGGCGGCCGGCCAGCGCGCCGTCACGGAGAATCGATTCTCCGAGACACGGGTCCAACCGGTGGGAAGGATGTCTGCGGGATCGGCGCGGTGAACGAACTCGCCGGGAACGGGAGTTGACAGCCCTTGAAAGCTCTGATCCATAACTCCCCTTGCATCACCCATCGAAACTCACCGACTAAGGCCGCGCGTAGAATACGTACAATCCGGTTTTCTTTTCAATGCTTCACGTCACAGAGTGAGCACGGACAGCGAGTCAGCAGGAGGCACCTTGGCGCAGCAAGCGCGTGCGATCAGGACCCGGCGAATCATCCTCGATTCGGCGGCGGCTGTCTTCGCGGAGCGCGGTTACGAGCGGGCGACGATCGGGGAGATCCTGACGCGCGCCGGAGTGACCAAGGGAGCCCTTTATTTCCACTTTGCTTCCAAGGAAGATCTTGCCCTCGGAGTACTGAACGCCCAGCTGCTCGACGAGCCTCTGACCCCGCAGGACGTGAAGCTCCAGGAGCTGGTCGACCAGGGCTTCCTCCTCGCCCACCGGTTGCAGACCGACTCGCTGGTCCAGGCGAGCGTCGCCCTCGCCCTCGACAGCGGCGCCACCGGAGTGGACCGGGCGGCGCCGTTCCAGGCGTGGGTGGACCAGGTCGCCGAGGCGCTCACGGTCGCCAAGGCGCAGGGCGAGATCCTGCCCCACGTCAAGGTGCTCGACACGGCGGAGCTCTTCTCCGGCGCGTTCGCGGGCATCCAGACCATGTCCCAGGTCGTTTGCGATCGTGAAGATCTGACACGCCGCGTAGTCGTGCTGCTGCAGCACGTACTGCCCAGCATCAGCACCCCGGCGGTCCTGGCCGGCCTCGACATGTCCCAGGACCGCGCGAAGCGGCTGGCGGCCGAGTACGACGAGTCCCGGCGTCGCCACGAGGAGGCCGACGCGGGGGACGCGGAGCGTTAGGAGAAACCGACCGCTTGGTCTCGTAAAGCGCCCCGACGGCATTCCGCCGTCGGGGCGCTCTGGCGTCATGGCACTGAGTGTGTTTTGCTGAGGGTACTCAGTGCCACAAGCATTCCAGGGAGCTCGCAACCATGGGCAAGGACTTCGACCTGTACCGGACCTCCGAGGAGCACGAGATGCTCCGGGAGTCGGTGCGTGCGCTGGCGGAGGCGAAGATCGCTCCGTTCGCGGCGGCGGTGGACGAGGAGGGGCGTTTCCCGCAGGAGGCCCTGGACGCGCTGGTCGCCAACGACCTGCACGCGGTCCACGTCCCGGAGGCCTACGGCGGCGCGGGCGCGGACGCGCTGGCGACGGTCATCGTGATCGAGGAGGTGGCCCGCGCGTGCGGCAGCTCCTCGCTGATCCCGGCGGTGAACAAGCTCGGCTCGCTGCCGGTGATCCTGTCGGGCTCGGAGGAGCTGAAGGCGAAGTACCTCGCCCCGCTCGCCGCCGGTGACGCGATGTTCTCCTACGCCCTGTCCGAGCCGGACGCCGGCTCGGACGCGGCGGGCATGAAGACCCGCGCGGTCCGCGACGGCGACTTCTGGGTCCTCGACGGCGTGAAGCGCTGGATCACCAACGCCGGCGTGTCGGAGTACTACACGGTGATGGCGGTCACCGACCCCGACAAGCGCTCCAAGGGCATCTCCGCCTTCGTGGTGGAGAAGAGCGACGAGGGCGTCTCCTTCGGCGCGCCGGAGAAGAAGCTCGGCATCAAGGGCTCCCCGACCCGCGAGGTCTACTTCGACAACGTCCGCATCCCCGCCGACCGCATGATCGGCGAGGAGGGCACCGGTTTCGCGACCGCGATGAAGACCCTGGACCACACCCGCGTCACCATCGCCGCCCAGGCCCTGGGCATCGCCCAGGGCGCCCTCGACTACGCCAAGGGCTACGTCAAGGAGCGCAAGCAGTTCGGCAAGCCCATCGCCGACTTCCAGGGCGTGCAGTTCATGCTCGCCGACATGGCCATGAAGCTGGAGGCCGCCCGCCAGCTCACCTACGCCGCCGCCGCCCGCTCCGAGCGCGTCGACACCGACCTCACCTTCTTCGGCGCCGCCGCCAAGTGCTTCGCCTCCGACGTCGCCATGGAGGTCACCATCGACGCCGTCCAGCTCCTCGGCGGCTACGGCTACACCCGCGACTACCCCGTCGAACGCATGATGCGCGACGCCAAGATCACCCAGATCTACGAAGGCACCAACCAGGTCCAGCGCATCGTCATGGCCCGCAACCTCCCCTAACCCACCCTCGTCGAAAGGAGACAGGCCGTGACCCTGAGGATCGCTGTCTGTGTGAAGTACGTTCCCGACGCCACCGGCGACCGCGGATTCGCGGACGACCTGACCGTCGACCGCGACGAGGTCGACGGCCTCCTCTCGGAGCTCGACGAGTACGCGGTCGAGCAGGCGCTGCGGATCTCCGAGGAGTCCGACGACGCCGAGGTCACCGTCGTCACGGTCGGCCCGGACGACGCCAAGGACGCCCTGCGCAAGGCGCTGTCGATGGGCGCCGACAAGGCCGTCCACGTCAACGACGAGGCCATCCACGGCTCCGACGTCATCGCCACCTCCGCCGTCCTCGCCAAGGCGCTGGAGAAGACCGGTTTCGACCTGGCCGTCTGCGGCATGGCCTCGACCGACGGCACCATGGGCGTGCTGCCCGCGCTGCTCGCCGAGCGGCTGGACGTGCCGCAGGCGACGCTGCTCTCCGAGGTGTCGGTGGAGGACGGCGTGGTGAGGGGCCGCCGTGACGGCGACGCCGCCACCGAGCTCCTGGAGGCCCCGCTGCCGGCCGTCGTCTCGGTCACCGACCAGTCCGGCGAGGCCCGCTACCCCTCCTTCAAGGGGATCATGGCCGCCAAGAAGAAGCCGGTCGAGGAGCTGGAGCTCGACGACCTGGACATCGACGAGGACACCGTCGGCCTGGCCGGCTCCTGGACCCTGGTCGAGTCCGCGACCGCCCGCCCGGCCCGCACCCAGGGCACGATCGTCACGAACGAGGACGGTGACGGCGGCAAGCAGCTCGCCGCCTTCCTCGCTTCCCAGAAGTTCATCTGACCGCCCGTCACCCCACCTCAGGAGCAAGGAATCATGGCTGAGATCCTGGTTCTCGTGGACCACGCCGACGGTGCGGTCCGCAAGCCGGCCCTCGAACTGCTCACCCTGGCCCGCCGCCTGGGCGAGCCGTCCGCGGTCGTCCTCGGCGCCGGCGAGGCCGCCGCCTCCGTCGCCGCCACCGCCGCCGAGTACGGCGCGGCCACCGTCTACGTGGCGGAGGGCGCCGAGTTCGCCGACCGGCTCGTCGTCCCCAAGGTCGACGCGCTCACCCAGATCGCCAAGGAGAAGGAGGTGGCCGCCGTCCTGGTGACCTCCTCCGGCGAGGGCAAGGAGATCGCGGCCCGGGTCGCGCTCCGCCTCGGCTCCGGCCTCATCACCGACGCCGTCGAGCTGGAGGCCGGCGACGAGGGCCCGGTCGCCACGCAGTCGGTCTTCGCCGCCTCGTACCAGGTGAAGTCCCGCGTCTCGCACGGCGTCCCGGTCATCACCGTCAAGCCGAACTCCACCGCCCCGCAGGCCGCCCCGGCGGCCGGCACGGTCGAGGACGTCACGGTCGCCTTCTCCGGCAACGCGGCGAAGGTCGTCTCCCGCACCGCGCGCGTCTCCACCGGCCGCCCCGAGCTGACCGAGTCCGCCATCGTGGTCTCCGGCGGCCGCGGCGTCGGCGCCGCCGAGGGCTTCGAGGTCGTCGAGAAGCTGGCCGACTCGCTCGGCGCGGCCGTCGGCGCCTCCCGCGCCGCGGTGGACGCCGGCTGGTACCCGCACTCCAACCAGGTCGGCCAGACCGGCAAGCAGGTCTCGCCGCAGCTGTACGTGGCCGCGGGCATCTCCGGCGCGATCCAGCACCGGGCCGGCATGCAGACCTCGAAGACGATCGTCGCGGTCAACAAGGACCCCGAGGCCCCGATCTTCGACCTGGTCGACTACGGCGTGGTCGGCGACCTCTTCGAGGTGCTGCCGCAGCTCACCGGGGAGATCGGCGCACGCTGATCCGCTCGGGCATGACGAAGGGGGTGGCACTCTGTGCCACCCCCTTCGTCATGCCCCGCGGGTTCAGATCCAGCCATCCAGCGGGACCTCCTCGCAGAGCCGGACGACCGGCCGGCGTCCGGTGTCCGTGGCGCTCGCGAGCTTGACCCGGACGCCCGGGCGCACGGCGTGCGGCGGCCCGTCGACCCGGCAGCGGACGACGAAGCCCTCGGCCATGTGGACCGGCCAGAGGTCCGCCTCCGCGGCGGTGTGGGCGCGGCGCACGGTGATGACGCCCTCGCCGTCGCTGAGCTGCGGTGCCAGGTCGGTGGACCCGCAGGTCGGACAGAGCAGGCGCTGGAAGGTGGTGGTGTGGCACCAGGCGCAGCGCTGGAAGTAGAGATCGGTGCCTTCGGCCGATTCCTCGGTCCGGACGGCGCCGGGGTTCCTCAGTCCCGTGTGGAACACGATGCCTTCTCCTCGCACTCGGCGGCTCGACCGTGCATGGAGCCCCAAGATATGGCACTCAGTGCCAGCAAAGAAAGACCTGAGTTCCCTCAATCTGAGATACTGCGGCCCCTCAGCCCTCGCCGAGGCTCGACTCGACCTCCCGCACCACGCGCCACATGGGCGTGGACCGCCGGGTGATGACGACGACCACGTCGTCCTCGCCCTCGGTCGCGGCGTCGCCGGCGGCGCCGCCGGCCGCGTCCGGGCTCCAGGTGGCGCGGACGAACTCCAGGGCGCGGTCCACCTCGTCGAGCGGGGCACCCTCGCCGCCCGAGCGCAGCCAGTGCCGCAGGGCGTGGTTGTGGGCGGCGACCACGGCCGCGGCGGCCACGTTGGCGCGCAGGGTGCCGTCCCTGCGGTCGGCCCAGCGGGTGCGCAGGTAGTCGCCGAGGGTCTTCTCGTACCGCCAGACGACGGAGAGCTCGTACGTGCGCAGCCCGGCGACCTCGCGGGTGAGCCGGTAGCGCTGGACGGAGAAGGTGGGGTTCTCCGCGTACATCCGCATGACCAGGCGGGCGGCGCCGCAGACCCGGACCATGGGGTCGTCGGTGTCGGCGCTGGCGGCGAGGAAGCGGGTCATGTCGTCGAGGCACTGGTCGTGGTCGGGGAAGACCACGTCCTCCTTCGACGGGAAGTAGCGGAAGAAGGAGCGGCGTCCGACGCCGGCGAGCGCGACGATGTCGTCGACGGTGGTCTGTTCGTAGCCCCGCTCCAGGAAGAGCTGGAAGGCCGCGGCGATGAGGGAGTCCCGCATCGCGGGCTTCGGAGGGTTCGCGTGGTTCGTCGCCGCTGCTGCCATGGCACGAACCTAACATCCGGACCGCTTTCGCGCGGCACTCGGTGCCGGAATTTTCCGGCACCGAGTGCACTCGCACCGCAGTCCGCGGAGGTCAGCGGGCGGACATCCGCAGGGCGCCGTCCATCCGGATCGTCTCGCCGTTGAGGTAGTCGTGCTCGGCGATCATGGTGATCAGCCGGGCGTACTCCTCCGGCTGCGCGAGGCGCTGCGGGAAGGTGACGCTCGCGGCGAGCCCGGCGCGGATCTCCTCGCTGAAGCCGGCCATCATCGGGGTGTCGACGATGCCCGGGGCGACGGTGACGACCCGGATGCCGAACTGGGCGAGGTCACGGGCGGCGGTGATGGTCATCCCCGCGACACCGGCCTTGGAGGCGGCGTACGCGATCTGCCCCACCTGGCCCTCGAAGGCGGCGATGGAGGCGGTGTTGACGACGAGACCGCGCTGGCCGTGCTCGTCCGGCTCGTGCCGGGCGATCGCCTCGGCCGCGAGCCGCATCACGTTGAACGTACCGACCAGGTTCACGTTCACGACGGCGCGGAAGAGGTCGAGGTCGTGGGGGCCCTTGCGGCCCAGGACCCGGGCCGAGGGCGCGATCCCCGCGCAGTTGACGGCGAGCCGCAGCTCGGCCCCGTCGGCGTCGACCGCGGCGAGGGCGGCACGGACCTGGTCCTCGTCGGTGACGTCGGCGGCGATCAGCCGGACGCCCTCGGGCAGGGCCCCGGCGGCGGCGACGGCCTTGTCGAGGTCGAGGCCGTAGACCGTGGCGCCGCGGGCGGCGAGCGCGGCGGCGGTGGCGGCGCCGAGGCCGGAGGCGGCACCGGTGACGAGAGCGGCGGAGCCGGCGATGTCCATGGAACTCCTCGTTCGTGTCGTGCGGGTGACCCTGCCGGCGGGTTGGCCGCCGGACCGGGGGCGCTTCCCCGCGGGGGACCGCGCGGTCCGCGCGGTCTGCGCCGCTCACCATAGAACCCGCACCGGAACCCGTGACGGCGGGGTCACGGGACGGGGGTCATCCGATCGGTGGACCCCGGGGTCCACCGATCCGCCCGCGGCCCGCAGCCGGTGCGTTGACCGTCGGCGGCCGGAGGCGGCCGGAGGATGAGGCGTCGGTCGATCTTCGACCGGCCCCCGTCTCCCCCTCCCCCCAACCATCCCCCCCGACCTGTGGAGCGACCCCTGATGAAGCACGTGAAGAAGGCCCACCGGACCCGTCTGACGATCGGTGGCGCGCTCGTCGCCCTCGCCCTGGCCGGGGTCGGCGCCTACTCCGCGAGCGCCGGCGGCGAGGACACGGCCGCGGCCCCCGCGACCGTCACCGAGGCGAAGAGCGAGAACACGACCGCCACCACCCACCTGACGGTCGCCGCGGCGACGAAGGCGGCCAGGGCCGCGCTGGACGCCGCCGAGGCGGAGAAGCAGCGGGTGACCGTCGCGGTCGTCGACCGGAACGGCAACACGATCGTCACCCTGCGCGGCGACGGCGCGGGCCCGCAGTCCTACGCGTCGGCGGAGCGGAAGGCGTACACGGCGGTGGCCTGGAACGCCCCGACCTCGGTCCTCGCGGGCCGCCTGGCCCAGGCCCCCCGCCTGAAGGACATCCCGGGCACCCTCTTCCTCGGCGGCGGCGTCCCGGTCAGCGTCGAGGGCGGCCCGGTCGCGGGCGTCGGCGTGGCGGGCGCGCCCTCGGGCGACCTGGACGAGAAGTTCGCCCGGGCGGGCGTGGCGGCTCTGGCCCGCTGAGCGGCCGGCGAACGGCGGGAAGGCCCGGAGAACGGCCGAGAGGCCCGGAGAGCGGGCCGAACGACCCGGAGAACGGCTGAACGGCCGGCGAACGGCCCGGAAGACGCCGAACCCCGGTCCGCCTGAAACGGGGGAACACAGGCGAACCGGGGTGGCTGCTCCGAGCATACGCCCCAATTGGTTCAACACGAAATCACTACGGGACCGCCACGCACGGCACGGCCCGTCGGCCCCGGCCGGGCCCGGCC
>NZ_JBHTST010000027.1:0-68867 GCF_042794995.1 Streptomyces sp. NPDC056503 | reverse complement strand
GGCCTCCGGCCTCCGGGATGTCGGATCCAGTTGTGGGCACCGGAGACGGAACCCGGATCCGACCCGCTCTCAGCCGAGTTCGAGTGTCGTGACGCCGAAGACCCGCTCCCGGGCCACCGGTCGCACTGGGCCCGTGTACATCCGCGCCGTCTCGAAGGTCGGGGTGAGGCCGCGTTCCTCCGCGATGCGGGACGCCGCCGGGTTCGTCTCCGGCATGTCGACGGCGATCGACCGCGCGCCGAAGCCCCGCGCCTCCTCCGCGAGCGCGTCGAGCAGGGCGGCCGCGTCCGCGGGGCCGTCCGCGAACAGCGGGCCCACGCGGGCCTCGTCCTGGCAGGGGCGGACGACGCCGTAGCCGGTGACCCGGCCGTCGGCGACCCTCGCGAGGGCGCGGTGCCCCGGAGTCGTCAGCCAGGCGGCGAGGAACCGGGGCCGTTCGGCGTGGTGGCAGGCGGAGTCGTACGCGGCGAGGAGCGCGGGGTCGACCCGCTCCGCCGGCACCACCCCGGTCACGGGGCGCTCCGGGGGTGGTACTTCCCCGACGTACCGGGCGGTGCGGTACGCGGTGACGAAGCCGGAGCGACGGTAGTTGTCCTGCTGTTCGGGTACCCCGTCGAGCCCCACCGCCCGCCCGCCCGCGTGGGCCAGGCCCGCCCGCCAGGTGGCCAGCCCGAGGCCCCGGCCGCGGAACTCGGGCCGGACGAGGTAGAACCCGAGGAAGGCGTACGCGTCCCCGTAGGTGACCACGGACACGGCGGAGACCGGCTCCCCGTCGACCCGCCCCAGGAAGAAGCCGTCCGGATCCTGTGCGAAGAAGGCGTCCGCGTCCGCCCGCCCGGGGTTCCAGCCCTCCTCCGCGGCCCAGGACCGCACCAGCTCCCACTCCGCGCGGGTGGCGGGGGCGACGACGACGGGGCCGGGGGAGGCGGGGAGGGGTGCCACGGCGGGCCTTCCTGGGAGGGGGAGAGGCGGGGGAGACGGACGCGGAGGGTCAAGGCGGGCGAGGCGCTGCCCGGCCGACCGGGGTCGGGTCGGCGCGCTCGCCGGGCCTCGCCCCCGGTGGGCGTCACCGCATGCCAAACCGGTCAAAGCGCCCCACCTTAGCGCCTCCTGGCGGCCTCTCCGGCGGGCCGCCGATCGTTTCCGGCCGGGTCAGGTCACCAGGCGGAGGCGGGTGTCGGCGACGGTGAGCCGCACGGTCTGGCCCCACGTCAGGTCGAGGGTGTCGGACTCGACGCCGTCGCCGAAGGCGACCAGGCGGTCGGACTCGACGGTGAGCCGCAGGCCCTGGCCGGGACCGACGAGTCCTTCGACCCGGCTGGTGCCGGTCGTCGGCGAGGGCCACGCCTCGCGCACGAACCAGGCGAGGCGCGGCTCCGCCGGCGCGGGCAGGGCGAGCCCGCTGGAGCGCTGTTGCCAGAGCGAGCGGAGCCAGCCGGTGGCGCCGGTGCCGGTCCCGGCGAGCACCCCGGAGGACGCCTGCGGTTCGGGCTCGGCGCCGCCCTCCGTGTCGTCCAGGGTGTAGCGGGCGGTCTGGTGGCCCGGCGGGCCCACGTAGATCTCGTTGAGCGCGAGCAGCCGCTGGCCGTCGTCGGTGGCCGCCGCGACCATGGTGAGCTCGTCGGCCGCGACCGCCGCCCCGGCCGCGTACGGCAGCAGGCGGCGGGCGTCGGCCGGTCGGTGCCGGACGAGGACGCCGGGGTTGCGTCCGGGGTCGGCGTCGATGCCGACGACGGGCTGGCCGGCGAGGTACTTGGCGGTGTTCGCGACGAGCCCGTCCTGGCCGACGACCACGACCACGTCCTCCGGCCCGAACAGGAACCTGTCCAGGTCGGCGCGTTCGACCCGGGTCTGGCGCCAGGTCAGCGGGACGGCGCCGGAGACGGCCGCCAGCGCCTGCCGCGTCCGCTCGTGCCGCTCGCGCACCTCGTCGGCCGAGCGTCCGCGCGCGGCGAGGAAGAAGGCGGCCTGCCCGTGCGTCCCGTGCCGGGCGAGCAGCTCCTCGTACTCCGTCCGGCGGTGCACGAGGACCGCCCGCGGCGCGAGGCTCACGCGCCCGCCCCGCCGCCGCCGCCGCTGCCGTTGCCGCCGCCCAGCTTGGCGAGGAGGCCGGTGAGGACGTCGGGGGAGAGGGTGAGGTGGTCGATCCGGGGCAGGTGCTCGGCGGCCCGGGTGAGCGCGAGGGCCTGGAGAACGGCCGGTTCGGCGGCGGCGTGCGCCTGGAGCCACGCCGTCTGCGCGGCGGCCCGCGCCTCGCCGACCTCACGGGCCGCCTCCGCCTCGGCCCGGGCCAGCCGCACCTTCCGTACGGCCTCGGCCTCCGCCCGTACCGCGTCGGCGGCCGCGGACTCCTCCGCCTCGCGCCGCGCGTTGGTGCCGCGCTGGTCGACGAGCCGTTCCTCCTGGCGGGCCAGTTCGATCTTGCTGGCGAGTTCGTTCTCCGCGATCGCCCGCTCGCGCTCGACCGCGACGGCGCGGCGCTCGTACGTGGCCCGGTCGGCCTCCTGCTGGATCTGCTCGCGGGCGGGGGTGCGCAGGGCGCGCTCGACCTCGGGCTCGGGCCGGAGCGCGACGACGCGGACGGCGACGACCTCGATGCCGGTGGCCGGCAGCCGGGGCTCGGCGGCGAGCCCGTCCGTGATCCGCTCCCGTACCGCCGCCACGCCGTCCACCAGGGCCTGCGCCAGCGAGGTGCGCGCGAGCACGTCGAGGGCGTGCTGCTGGGCGGACTCGGTGAGCAGGGTCGCGATCTGCTCCAGCGGGGTCCCGCGCCAGACGCCGGTGTCGGGGTCGATGGAGAAGTCGAGCCGCGCGGCGGCGGTCGCCGGGTCGCCGATCCGGTACGTGACGGTGGACTGCACGCTCACGTCCTGGAAGTCCGCCGTCCGGGCGTGGAACGCCATCGCGAGCTCCCGGTCGTCCACCGGCACCTCGGAGAGCGCGGCGCTCAGCGGCCGGAACCAGAAGCTGAGCCCGGCCCCGTCGTGCGCGAGCGTGCCGCCCCGCTGGTGCCGTATGTGGGCGGTGGGCGCGGAGCGCAGGTGGCGCCAGCCTGCCCGCCGGGTGATGTCGGCCATGAGAGTACCCCCTTGTCGTCATCATGACGATAGAGCCGGAAGCCGGTTGTCGTCAAGGTGACGTAAAGGGGGTCGTGGGGTGAGGGGTGCCAGGGGGGCGGGGGTGGCGCCCGTCCGGGTCAGCGGGCGGGCTCCACCCCCGGCGCCGGCAGGGACGCCGGTTCCGACATCAGGACGGACACCGGCTCCGGCGCGGGCGCGGCCTTCGCCTTCGGCTTCGGCCTCGGTATGGACACCCGCTCCGGCCCCGGTACGACGACCGGCTTCGGCGTCGGTACGGCGACCGGCTCGGGCCCCGGTACGGCGACCGGCTCAGGGGTCGATACGGTCACCGGCTCCGGCGCCCGCACGACCACCGACTCAGGCGTCGGTACGGCCACCCGCTCCGGTCCCGGTACGGTCACCCGCTCCGGCGTCGGTACGGCCACCGGCTCAGGCGTCGGTACCGTCACCGGCTCCGGGGCTCGCGCCGCTTCCTGGGGTGTCGGCCCGCCCGTCGTGAGCAGGACCACGCCGCGGGCCGCGACCAGGCCGGCCGCCGCGGCGACCAGCCAGCCCCAGGCGCCCGCGCGGAAGGTCTCGCCGAGCAGCGCCACGCCGAGGACGGCGGCCGCGGCCGGGTTGGAGAGGTTCACGACCGCGAGCGGGGCGGCCAGGCCGACCCGGTAGGCGGTCTGGGAGAGGAGCAGGCCGCCCATGGCGAAGGCGGAGATCAGCAGGGCGAGCAGGGCGGTCTGCCACCAGGCCGGGCGGCCGCCGGGGAGGCCGAGGGTGAGCGCGGCCGTGAGGGTCTGGGTGAGGGCCGACGCGACGCCCGAGGCGACACCGGCGGCGGTGGCGTGCCCGAGCCCGCCGGCCCGTACGCCGCCCTCCGCGCGCCCGGTCCGCCGGCCGCCCGCGAGCGCCGCGATCAGCAGCGCCGTCGCCGCGGCGACCACCAGGGACTCGCGCAGGCTCAGCGCCTCGCCGGGCGCGGCCGGTCCGGTGACCGCGACGAGGCCGACCAGGCCCGCCAGGGTCCACAGCGCGCCCCGCCACTCGGTGCGCGTCACCCGTCGCCGGGCGGTGTACGCGCCCAGCGGCAGCGCCGCCACGAGGGTCAGCGCGCCGAGCGGCTGTACCAGCGTCAGGGGCCCGTAGTGGAGGGCGGCGACGTGGGCGACGGCTCCGGCCGCGTTGAGGCCGACGGCCCACCACCACTGGCCGCGCGCGAGCAGCGCCCGCAGCGCCCCGCGCCCCGAGGGGGTGGAGGGGGAGGCGGCGAGCCGGGCCTGGGCGACGGCCGCGAGGGCGTACCCGGCGGCGGAGACGAGCGAGAGGAGCACCGCGAGCACGGTGCCGGCGGCGCCGTTCATCGCCCCGCCCCCGCTGGTACGGCCTCGGTGGCGGCGGACCGCTGCCCGGGGAGGGGCGGCGGTGCGGCGGGTGGCGCGGCGGGCCGCGCCGGCGACGGTACGACGAGCAGCGCGAAGCCGAGCAGGACGGCCGCGGCGACCGCGTCCAGCCAGTAGTGGTTGGCGGTCCCGACGATCACGAGCAGCGTCACCGCCGGGTGCAGCAGCCACCACCAGCGCAACGGCGAGCGGGTCGCGGCGATCAGGCCGATCGCGACCATCAGCGCCCAGCCGAAGTGCAGCGACGGCATCGCGGCGAACTGGTTCGCCATGGAGTCCGTCTCGGGGACGGCGCCGTACACGGACGGGCCGTAGACCCGCGCGGTGTCCACCAGGCCGCTCGCGGCGAGCAGCCGGGGCGGCGCGAGCGGCACCAGGATGTGCAGCGCCAGCGCCGCGCCGGTGACCAGCGCCAGGACGCGCCGCGACCACACGTAGTGCGCGGGGCGGCGCCAGTACAGCCAGCCGAGGAAGGCGATCGTGGCCGGGAAGTGCACGGCCGCGTAGTAGGTGTTGGCGGCCCGGATCAGCGGTTCGCCGTGGAGCAGCAGCTGCTGGACCACGCCCTCGCCGGGGAAGTGGAGGGCGCGCTCGGCGTCCCACACGAGGTCGGCGTTGCGGAAGGCGCGGACCTCGTGGCCGTTGGCGAGGAGCCGGCCGAACTTGTAGACGAGGAAGAGCCCGGTGACGAGCAGCAGCTCGCGCAGGAGCGGCGGCCGCCCGCCCTCCGCCGGGGAGGCGGGGCCGAGCCCGCGTGTCCCGCGTATCCGGGTAGCCATGGCGCGGCACTTCCCATCCGTCAATCGGTCAAATCTGCAACAAACGGAGGAACTCTAGATCCGATTTCATCGAGACGCAAGCGTCTCGATACGTTTGCGTCTCGATTGTGCACCCCCTACTCTCGTATGTGCAGAGAAAGGGTGCTCTCGCCCCGCGCGCAGAGCCCCGGAGCTTTCCGGGAGGGACCGATGTCCACACAGGCCGCCACCGCCGCCGCCCGCCGCAGCAAGATCACGCCGGAGCGCGAGACGGAGCTGTACGAGGCCGTGCTCTGCCTCCTGCGCGAAGGCGGCTACGACGCGGTGACCATGGAGGGCGTCGCGGCCCGCACCAAGTGCGGCAAGGCCACCCTCTACCGGCAGTGGGGCACCAAGCCGCAGCTCGTCACCGCCGCCCTCGCCTCCCGCCGCTGCGCGATCTTCACCGGCATCGACACCGGCAGCCTCGCCGGCGACCTCCACGAGGCCGCCCGCATCGCCGCGGCCCGCCACGGACGCGACACCGAGCTCATGGAGGCCGTCGCCCAGGCGTACCTCCACCACCCCGACCTGCGCGCCTCCATCCGCGACACCGTCATCGCGCCCGAGGTCGCCGCCATCGACGCCGTCGTCCAGCGCGCCGTCGAGCGCGGCGAGGTCGCCGCCGACAACCCGGCCATCGCGTTCGTCGCCCCCAGCTTCATGGGCCTGCTCCGCATCGAGCGGCTCCTGGAGGACCGCTTCCCCGACGCCTCCGCCGCCCGCGCGTTCGTCGACGCCGTCCTGCTCCCCGTCCTGCGCGTCGACGGGTGACGCGCGCCGGGGGCGCGCACCCTGGGGCCATGCCCGCCACCACCCCCGGCGTCCGCGTCCGCCGCGCCTACGAACCCCCGTCCCCCGACGACGGGGTCCGCGTCCTCGTCGACCGCCTCTGGCCGCGCGGCCTCGCCAAGGCCGACGCCCGCATCGACGAATGGCCGAAAGCCCTCACCCCGTCCACGGAACTCCGCCGCTGGTACCACGGCCCCGGGGAAGGCGACTACGACGAGTTCCGCCGCCGCTACGAGGCCGAGCTCGCGGCCCCCGAAGCCGCCGCCTCCCTCGACCGCCTCCGCGCCCTCGCCGAGACGAACACCCTCACCCTCCTCACCGCCACCCGACACCCCGAGACCAGCCACACCACGGTCCTCGCGGAGGAACTGACCGCCTAGGACCCGTCCGGACGGGCCCGGGGCGGCCGGTCCACCACGGTCCGGCCGCTCGGGATCCGTCCAGGCCGTCCGCCGTCCGGGCCGTCCGACCGCCTAGGACCCGTCCGGGGCGGCCGTCAGCCGGGGCGCCTCCGCCGCGGCGTCCACCGGTGCGGCCCCGGCGGCCGCGCCCCGTTCCACCCGTCCGGCCAGCTCGTCGGCCCAGCGCAGGAGCCCGGCGACGTCCACCCCGTACGTCTCGCCGCCCCCGTCCGCGTACCCCCCGACCCGGCCGGCCCCCCGCCGCAGCAGCCGCGCCCCGCCCGTCGCGTTCCCCCGGGCGGCGTGCGTCAGCCCCACGGCCAGCTGCGCCAGTCCCTGCCACAGCTCCCGCTCGCCGCCCGGCCCCGACTTCCAGGCGTCCTCGAAGACCTCGTGCGCGTGGAACGGCATCCCGGCGACCAGCAGCCGCCGTGCCTCCCGCACGGTCTCCCCGGGCTCCCGCACGACCCCCTCGGGCTGCCGCGCCACCCCCGCCGCCCCGTACGGCAACGGCCGCCCCAGCCCGTCCCGGGGCCGGGCGCTGCGCGCCCGCCCCTCCACGTCACGGTCCCGGCCGCGCGCCGGCCCTCCGGATTCCTCGCTCACCCGGCCATTCTCCGCCTCCGCCGAACGGAGTGTGATCTCCACCCACGGAGTGGGGTAATGTTCTCCTGCACGCCGACGCGGGGAACAACCCGCCGCCGACGGGCACCGGGACGTGGCGCAGCTTGGTAGCGCACTTGACTGGGGGTCAAGGGGTCGCAGGTTCAAATCCTGTCGTCCCGACTCGAGAGAGTCGTCGATCGAGGGGCCGTTTCAGAGCGATCTGAGACGGCCCCTCGATCGTTTTCCGCCCGGTGCCGTCGATGCCACCGCGACCGGCCGCGTGACGGCCCGGCCGGAACCGGCCCCGATCCTCACAGGCGGATGACGATGAGGGCGGTGTCGTCGGTGAGGCCGGCCGGGGGGACGAGGTCGGCCAGCAGGGTGTCCGCGATCCGCTCCGGGTCCTCGGCGCCGTGACGGGTGATCGACGCGGCGAGCCGGGCGAGTCCGGCGTCGATGTCCTCGCGGCGGCGCTCGATCAGCCCGTCGGTGTACAGGACGAGGACGGAACCCGCGGTGAAGGCGACGCCCGCCTGGGGGCGGGTCGTGTGCTCCGGCCGCGCGCCGAGCGGAGGGTCGGTGGCCTGGTCGAGGAAGGTGACGGTGGCGTCCGGGTGCCGCAGCAGGGGCGGGGGGTGACCGGCGCTGCTGTAGGTGAGGGTGTGGGCGTTCCAGTCGATGAAGACGGAGGCCGCGGTGGTGGATTCGGCGCCGTGGACCGAGCGCGCGTACAGGCCGAGGACCTCCAGGGCCTGGGCCGGGCCGGCGGCGACCAGGGAGGCGGCGGACAGGGCGCTGCGGAGCAGGCCCATGACGCCGGCGGCGCGGAGACCGTGCCCCACGACGTCGCCGACCGCCACGGCGGTACTGCCCCCGCCGGGCCGGTCGATCAGGTCGTACCAGTCGCCGCACACGTTCAGGGCGCCCATCGCCGGCCGGTAGCGCACCGCGGCCAGGTGATGGCCGAGCGGGCGGGGCGCGGGCAGCATCGCCTCCTGTAGGTGGAGGGCGACCTCGCGCTCCCGGGCGTGCGCCTGGCGGAGGCGTTCGTTGACCTCCTGGAGCTCCCGGGCCCGGGTGTACAGCTCGGCCTCCAGGACCCGCGCGCGGTCCCCGGCCGCCCTGCCGCCACGGGCGCGGATCAGTTCGGTGACCTCCTCGACCCGGTGCAGCAGCAGGGCCACGGAGCCGTCCGGGCCGAAGACGGGGACGTTGACCGGGCTCCAGTACCGCTCCTCCCACACCCCCGGCCGGTCGGAGTGCTCCACGTCGTAGCGCTGCAGGGCCATGGTGTCGGGCTCCCCGCTCTGCACGACCCGGCGCAGCGAGGCGCCCAGATTGCGCACCCCGGTCGCGGCGGGGTTGTTCGGGTTGTCGGGGAACACGTCGAAGAGATAGCGGCCGATGATCTGCTCGTGGGTGCGGCCCGCCAGGGACAGGTACGCCTTGTTGGCGTCCGCGTACACCAGATCACGGGTCAGCAGCGCCGCCGCTCCCGGCAGCGCCTGGAAGACCGTCCGGTAGTCGATTCCGGCCCCGTTCACCGTCCACCTGCCCAGGCCACGACGTCTCGATCACGTCCTTCCCTCACGGTAGGCAATGTCGGCGGACCGCACGACCGCAGCGGGCCGGGCGTGGGCCGTTCGGGCCCGGCGGTCGCCGGGCAGGGGCCGGGTCCGGACCGGTGGCGGCGGGGTACGGGGCGGACTCCCGTACCCCGCCGGTCCGGGCCGTACCCGCCGGGCCGCGCCGCGCCGTACCCCACCGCGCCCTACCCCGCCGGTCCGGTCCGGGCCCTGCCCTGACCGGGGTCAGACCGGGTCGGGCTCGATGGTGAGTGCGACGCGGGCCGTGTAGGCGGCGACCTCGGCGACGGGGTCGGCGTCCCAGGGGAGGTCGGCCACGACGTAGGCCGAGCGGCCGGAGGAGTCGTTGAGGGTGCCGAGGCGGGAGCCCCGGGGGAGGCCGACCATGACGGAGGCGCAGCGGGCGGGGGCGTCGGGGGTGGTGGCCTCCACGAGGGGCCAGACGGCGTCGTCGGCGATCCAGGAGACCGGTTCGCCGTCGTAGCGGACGTCGGTGAGGCGGCCGGGGTGGTGCTCGACGAAGCGCTGGACGGCCCGGCGGGTGGGCGTCGGGTAGTCGGGGCGGACACCGAGGGCGAGGTCGACGATGGCCGGTTCGATGGGCAGGCCGGTGGCGAGGTGCCACATCATGGTGATCGCGTCGCCGGGGAGGCGGGCGGCGATCTCCATGAGGACGGGCTGGCCGTCGCGCAGCCGGAACTCGGCGTGGGTGATGCCGCTGTCGAAGCGCAGCGCCTTGAGGATCGCGGCGTTGGCCGAGACGAGGGCGTCCGTGTGGGCGAGCGGCAGGTCGGCGGGGCTGGTGTGGCCGATCTCGGTGAAGAAGCGGCTGCTGTCCTCGTTGGTGAGCTTGGCGGTGACGCCGCTCCAGATCAGCTCGCCGTTGTGCACGAGGGCCTCGACGGAGAACTCCGGTCCGGTGACGAGCTCCTCCACCAGGATCGTCTCGTCCGGCTCGTAGGCCGTGAGCGCGGCGCGGAGCTCCTCGTCGTTCTCGACGCGGACCACGCCGGAGCTGAACATGCGGCCGGCCGGCTTGACGACGCAGGGGTACGTGTCGGAGGCCGCGGACTCCCGCTCGTGCGGGGCGAAGGCGCGCCAGGCCGGACCGTGGTCGCGGAGGAGGACCCGCTGCATGACCTTGTCCCGGCAGACCCGCGCCGCCCAGGTGCCGGGGCCCGGGAGGCCGAGGGCCTCGGAGAGTACGCCGCACGGGTCGACGAAGACCTCGCCGCTGCAGATCACCCCGCGGACGTCGTACTCCGCGATCCAGTCCTGCACCGAGGCCAGGACGCCGGCGATCACGGCGTCGGGGAACTGCCGGACGGACGCGATCCGGGAGAGCGGATGGGCCGGGTCCGCGATGTGCCCGGTCAGCTTCGCCAGGTCGGTGGTGGGGCCGACGACGACCAGCGGTGCCAGGCCGCGCTCCGCGATGTCGGTGATCAGGCGGTGCTGGCGGGCCAGGGCCGCCAGGTCGCTCATGACGATCACGGCGGGCGGGCGTTCGCTCTGACGGTTCAACGGAGCTCCTCCGGTGGGATGCGCGGTCATGGAAGATCCAGCTTGCCCGGCCACGTCGCCCGTGGTCTGTCGATACGTCAATTCATGGACCCGCTCGCGGAATTGGCCGGAAATCCGCGTCCGGGGCCGGGATCGGACTACTGGCGGTACGTGGCGAGGAAGCGGCCGATGCGGTTGATCGCGGTCTCCAGGTCGTCGGCGCGCGGCAGGGTGACGAAGCGGAAGTGGTCCGGCCGCGGCCAGTTGAACCCAGTGCCCTGGACGACGTGGATCTTCTCGCGCAGCAGCAGGTCGAGGACGAGCCGCTCGTCGTCGACGATCTTGTGCACCGCCGGGTCCAGCTTGGCGAAGGCGTACAGCGCGCCCTTGGGCTTGACGCAGCTCACGCCCGGGATCTCGTTCAGCGCCTGCCAGGCGACGTCGCGCTGCTCGGTGAGCCGGCCGTTCGGCAGGGTCAGGTCGTGGATCGACTGACGGCCGCCGAGCGCGGCCTGGACGGCGTACTGCGCTGGCACGTTGGGGCAGAGGCGCATGCCCGCCAGCATGGTCAGGCCCTCCAGGTAGTCCCCGGCCTGCTCCTTCGGGCCGGAGACGACCAGCCAGCCGCTGCGGAAACCGGCCACCCGGTAGGACTTGGAGAGGCCGTTGAAGGTGAGGGTCAGCACGTCGTCGCTGAGCCCGGCCAGGCAGTGGTGCTCGGCGTCGTCGTAGAGGATCTTGTCGTAGATCTCGTCGGCCAGCACCATCAGGCCGTGGCGGCGGGCGAGTTCGAGGATCCCCTCCAGGAGCTCCTTCGAGTAGACCGCGCCCGTCGGGTTGTTGGGGTTGATCACGACGATGGCCTTGGTGCGGTCGGTGATCTTCGACGCGATGTCGTCGAGGTCGGGGAACCAGTCCGCCTCCTCGTCGCACAGGTAGTGCACGGCCCGCCCGCCGGCGAACCGCACCACCGCCGTCCACAGCGGGTAGTCGGGCATCGGCACCAGGACCTCGTCGCCGTCGTCCACCAGCGCCTGGACGGCCATCTGGATCAGCTCGGAGGCGCCGTTGCCGAGGTAGACGTCGTCGACGGTCACGCCCGTGACGCCGCGCTGCTGGTAGTACTGCATCACCGCGCGCCGGGCCGGCAGGATGCCCCGGGCGTCGCTGTAGCCGTGCGCGTTGGGCAGGTTGCGGATGATGTCCTGGAGGATCTCCTCCGGCACCTCGAAGCCGAACGGCGCCGGGTTGCCGGTGTTCAGCCGCAGGACGCTGTGACCCGCCTCTTCGAGGGCGTTGGCCTGGTCGACGACCGGGCCACGGATCTCGTAGCACACGTCCTTCAACTTGCTGGACTGTCGAAACGTCATCTGCGGCCTCCCGACCGTCACTGTCACCCGTGCCGCTGTGGCAGCTTCGTTCTACCAAGTACCCACTTGGAAAGTCCAACCTTTTGGCTATGCTGGCCACCATGCCACGCCGAAGCTACGACCAGTACTGCGCCGTCGCCCGAGCCCTGGACGCGGTGGGGGAGCGCTGGAGTCTGCTGATCGTCCGGGAGCTGCTGCACGGCCCGCGGCGGTACACCGACCTCCACGCCGACCTCCCCGGCGTCTCCACCGACATCCTCGCCAGCCGGCTGAAGCAGCTGGAGGGCGAGGAACTGGTCGAGCGCCGCCGCCTGGAGCGGCCCGCCAACGCGACCGTCTACCAGCTCACCCCGCGCGGCGCCGAGCTCCGCCCGGTCGTCGAGGCCCTGGCCGCCTGGGGCCTCGACGCGCTCGGCGAACCGCGTCCGACGGACGCCGTCCGCACCCACTGGTTCACCGAACGCGGCCCGTCCGGTTCATCCGGCCCGTCCGGCCCGTCCGGCCAGGCCGTGGGCCGGCCGGAGGAGACCGCCGCCGTCGGGAGGGCGGGCGCGCTGCCCGGCGCGTGAGGCCCGGTGCGGGTGAGGTCAGGGGTGGGTGCCCGGTGCGTGAGGCCCGGTGCGTGAGGCCCGGCGCGTCGGGTCCGGCCCGTGTCGTGCCGGCCAGGCCCCGTACCGGCCAGGCTCGGTGCCGTACCGGTCACGTCCGAGGCTCAGCCGCCCAGGGTCGCCTCGACCGCCCGGCCCAGGAGGTCGAGGCCCTCGGCCAGTTCGTCGTCCGTGGCGGTGAGCGCCGGCAGGAGCTTCACCACCTCGTCCTCGGAGCCCGAGGTCTCCACCAGGAGGCCGCGGGCGAAGGCCGCGTCGGCGACCCGCCGGGCCACCGGCGCGTCCCGGAACGCCAGGCCCCACGCCAGGCCCCGGCCGCGCCGGCCGGAGACGTGCGCCGAGTGCCGGGCGGCGAGTTCGCCGAGGCGCTCGTCGAAGAGCGCGCCGCGCGCCTCGGTCTGCTTCTCCAGGGCGCTGTCCGCCCAGAACTCCCGCAGGGCCGCGGCGGCCGTCACGAAGGCCGGGTTGTTGCCGCGGAAGGTGCCGTTGTGCTCGCCCGGCCGCCAGACGTCGAGCTCGGTGCGGAAGAGGGTGAGGGCCATCGGAAGCCCGTACCCGCTCAGGGACTTGGAGAGGCAGACGATGTCCGGGGTGATCCCGGCGACCTCGAAGCTGAAGAACGGCCCGGTGCGCCCGCAGCCCATCTGGACGTCGTCCACGATCAGCAGGATGCCCCGGCGCTCGCACAGCTCCGCGAGGTCGGCGAGCCACGTCGGGCCCGCCGGGTTCACGCCGCCCTCGCCCTGCACCGTCTCCACGATGACGGCGGCGGGCAGGTCGAGGCCGCTGCTGCTGTCGGCGAGCATGCTGTCGAGCAGCTTCAGACCGGACACCTGGCCCCCGGCGAAGCCGTCGTACGGGATCCGCCAGGTGTGCCCGAGCGGCACTCCGGCGCCCGCCCGCTTGCCGGCGTTCCCGGTGACGGCGAGCGAGCCCAGCGACATGCCGTGGAAGGCGCCGGTGAAGGCGACCACGGTCTGGCGCCCGGTCACCTTGCGGGCCAGCTTCAGCGCGGCCTCCACGCTGTTGGTGCCCGTCGGGCCGGGGAACTGCACCCGGTAGTCCAGTCGGCGCGGGCCGAGCACCCGCGCCCCGAACTCGTCGAGGAAGTCCTTCTTCGCCGCCGTCAGCATGTCCAGGCTGTGGGTGACGCCGTCCCGCTCCAGGTAGTCGAGCAGCGCCCGCTTCAGGACCGGGTGGTTGTGCCCGTAGTTGAGGGCGCCGGCGCCGGTGAAGAAGTCCAGGTGGGCGCGGCCGTCCTGGTCGGAGAGCCGGCTGCCGCGGGCCCGGTCGAAGACCACCGGCCAGTTCCGGCTGTAGCTGCGGACCTCGGATTCGAGGGCGAAGGCGTTCATGAGGGGTCTCCTCGGTGAAGGGGGGTGGCAAGGGAGCGGTGGGGAAGGGAGCGGGCGCACGGGGGTGCCGGCCCGGGGCCGGGGGCGGGGTTCACCCGCCGGACAGGGCCGGTACGCCGAGCCCCGCGAGCCCCGTGAGCACGAGCAGGAGCAGGGCCCCGGCGCTCCGCAGCGCCGGCCCGCCGTGGCGCACCGCCGCGGCGGCGCCCAGCGCGTAGCCGACGAGCGCCGCGGCGGCGGGACCGAGCAGCAGCAGGGGTACGCCGCCGTCCCGGGCCCCCGCCCACGCGAAGGCGCAGCAGGCCGCGGCGACGGCCACGACCAGGGCCCTGGCCGGGAGATGCCCGGAGGGGCGCCGTCCGGCGGGGTGGAGCCGCGCCGCGATCCGGGCGGCCGTGCGGATGTTGGTGAAGACGTAGGAGGTGAGGACGGCCGCGGTCGCCCCGGCGAGCGCCCAGCGCAGCGGCGCCGGCGCCAGGGGGTGGGGGCCCCGCCCCTGGACGGCCGCCAGGCCGAGGTAGACGGCGGCCACGACGGCCGTCCCCAGGAGCACCCCGGCGGCGGTCCGCCGCGGCCCCGCGGCGGCCGCGGGCACGGCGCCGGTGACGCTCTCCCAGCCGACACCGGCGAAGAACAGCGCCGCGAGGGCCAGCCAGAGCGCGCCGTTCCCCGAGAGCCCCGGGAGTCCCGGGATCCCCGGGAGTCCCGAGGGGGCCGCGGGCGCCAGCGGTGTTCCGGCCGCCCCCGCGGCGAGGTCGCCGGGCCAGACCCACACGGCGCACGCCAGGGCCAGCGCGCCGGTGAGCCACAGACGCCACCGGAGCACCGCCGCCGGGGGCGTCCACGGGCCGAGCGCCGCCGCTCCGGCCGCCACCAGCACGGCGAGCGCGAGCGGCAGGCCGGCCGTGCCCGCCCGGGGCGGCGCGCCGTCGGCGGCCGTCAGCAGCAGGGTGGCGGCGAACCAGGCGATCGCCGCCTGGCCGGCGGTGAAGGCGACGGCGAAGACACCGTCCACCACCCGCTCCGCCCCCGTGCCGAGCAGCGCCCCGACCGCCCCGGCCAGGGACGTCGGGCCGACCCGGGTGCGGACCAGCGCGGCCAGCACCAGGGCGACCGAGCCGCCCAGCAGGACGTGCGCCGTCCAGACGAGGAGTCCGTCCGCGCCCGCCAGGGCCGCGACGACCGGCGGCATGACCGGCATCCCGGCGCCGAGGACCCCCCGTGCCACCTGGCCCGCGATCGCGCGCCGGGGCCCGCGAGCGGACCCCGGCCCGGGGGCTTCCGGAGGATCCTCCCTCACGGGAGGCGCTTCCGGAGGCTTTCGGCGATGACCTTGGCCCGGAGCGAGAGCAGGCTGAAGGAGCCGGCGTCGCCGATGCCGTGGCTGGACTCGCACAGTCCGTTGAGGAAGAGGGCCGGGGTGTCGGGCGCCACCGGCCGGACCTCGTAGTCGGGGCCGACGGAGAGATGGCCGTGGGCGTCGAACGCGAAGTCCTCGGCGACCCCGCGCATCAGCGCCGGGACGCGCTCCTGGTGGGCGGCGGGACCGAGGTCGCGGAAACCGGTGGCCAGGACGACGAAGTCGGCCTCGTGCTCCTCCGACTCGCCGGTGTTCAGCTCGTCGACGGTCATCCGCACGCGGTCCTCGTCCACGTCGAGGGCGCGGACCTGGCGGCTGCCGCTGACGAACACCCGCTGCTCGCCGTCGAGCCGCTGCTCGTAGATCAGCCGGTACAGCTCGCGCAGCACGTCGCCGTCGGCCGACGAGTAGTTCGTCAGCCGCATGAACTGGTCGATGGCGTCCTTCCGTTCACGGGAGGCCGCGTAGTAGTAGTCCGTGAAGCCGGGGAAGTACCCCTCCTCGCTGAAGGGACTCGTGTCCTTCTCACGGAGTGTCAGCGACCGTACGAGAGTGGTGACTTCGGCCTCGGGATAGCGCCTGGCGAGGTCCAGGGTGAGCTCGACGGCGCTCTGGCTGCCGCCGACGACCGTCACCCTGCGCGGGGCTCCGCCCCGCTCCTCCAGCTCCCGCAGGGCCGGCAGGTAGCGCGTCAGGTGGAAGACCCGGGGGGAGTCCACGGCGTCGAACGGCTCGGGGACGAAGGGCGCGCGGCCGGTGCCGATCACGAGGACGCGCGCCTGGAGCGTCTCGCCCGTCGAGGTGGTGACGGTGTGGAGCGGCCGGCCCTCGGCGTCACGGCCCAGGGAGACGCCGGTGACGTGCACCCCGTAGTCGACCAGTTGCCCGAAGTGGCCGGCGGCCCAGGTGACGTACTGCGCGTACTCCTTGCGCAGCGGGAACTCCATCGGGAGGTTGAGGTGGTCCAGCAGCCTCCCGTTCTCGAAGAGGTAGTTGATGAAGCTGTAGCGGCTGCGCGGATTGCGCAGGGACACCAGGTCGCGCACGGGGTGGTTCTGGATGTCCGAGCCGTCGAGCATCATCGCGCTCTGCCAGGACGGGCCCGGCCGGGCCTCCAGGAACCGGATGTCGAGGTCGTGGCCCTCTTCTTCCAGGGCGATGGCGAGAGCCAGGTTGGCCGGACCGAAGCCTATGCCGAGCACGTCGTGGCAGCGCGTCACTGTTCCCCCTTGATGGAATGCGGACAGAAGGTGGTGGTGCGGGCCCGACGGCGCCGCCGGGCGGATGCCGCGGCTGGTCGGGCCGGGCGGTGCCGTCAGACGGAACCGGAGTCGGTGCCGGAGTCGGAGTCGGTGCCGGATCCGGCGCCGGTGTTCGTACGGGAGGCGAAGTCCGTGCCGGAACCGGACAGGAGGGACTCGGCGATGCGGCGGCCGGCCTCCGGGGCCGTCTTGACGCCGCCGCCGTTCCAGCCGCGTACCGCCCACACGTGCGGTACGCCGGTACTGGTGAGCAGCCCGGCCGCCGGACCGTCGCCGGGCGGGCCGTACGCGTCGCCGGCCGGGCCGTACGCGTCGGCGGCGCGGATCGTGTCGAGGTGGGGCGCCGTGGCGAGCCACGGGAAGTGGGCGGCGAGCGCGGCGAGGGTGGCCCGCGCGTGGGCCGGGTCGGGGCGGGCGTCGACCGGCGAGCCCCAGACCAGGTGGGGCATCCCGATCAGCGTCCGGTCCGCGCCGACCGGCTTGGCGTACAGACCGGTCCGCAGGTCGACGAAGGTCGCGTGGGACGGTGCCTCCGGACCGCGGCCGACGATGCTGACCTGGATCGAGCGGGAGCGGACCGGCGTGGCGGGCCGCAGCCCGGGCGCCGGGTCGGCCGCCCAGGCGCCGACCGCCGACACGACGGCCCCCGCCCGGATCGTGCCCGCGTCGGTGACCACCGCCGGGCGTCCGCCGCGTGCCTCCACGGCCCGGACGCGCACCCCGCAGCGGACGACGGAGCCGTCGGCGCGCGCCTGTTCCAGCCAGTCGGCCGTGACCTCCGCCGGGTCCACCCAGCCGGCCTCCGGCTCGACCAGGGCGATCCCGCCGGCCAGCCGGACGCCCGCCGCCTCGGCGGGCCCCGCGACCACCTCGGCCGGGGTGCCCAGGGTCTGCCGGATCCGTCGGGCGGCCGCCCGTAAGGCGCCCTCCTCGGCCGGGTCCGCGACCGTCACCGCGCCGACCACGCGGAGCGGGGCCCGGCCCGAGGCCCAGCGCGCGGGGTCCCGGTAGGCGGCCAGGCCGGCCAGGGCCAGCCCGGCCGTCGCCGGGTCGGGGTCGTAGGCGCGCACCATGCCGCCGGAGTACCCGGTCGCCCCGGCGCCCGGGCGGGGCGCCTGCTCCAGGACGACGACGGACGCGCCCCGGCGTGCCAGGTGGTGCGCGACGGCGGCGCCGGTGATCCCGGCGCCCACCACCACGACGTCCGCCGTGGCGGGGAGTCCCCCGCCACGGGGGGAGCCGGCCGGGGCCGCCCCCTCGGGGTCGCTCACGGCCGTCCGCTCGCGGGGACGGGAACGGCCGGTACGGGCGCGGGCGCCGCGCACCGGGTCCCGGAGGGAAGGAAGGACCAGTCGGCCTCGCGGACCGGCTCGCCCGGCAGCCCCAGCCACTCCCAGACCCGCTCGGCGAGGGCGGGCGTGACCGGCCAGGCCAGCGCGGCGAACACCTTGGCCGCCAGGTACTCCAGGGCCAGGCTGGTCCTGGCCTCCTCCGCCTGCGACGGCACCCGGCGGGCCACTTCCTCGGTCGCCCGGAACTCGGCGCAGCGCCGCACGAAGGATTCCAGGAGGTCGACGTAACCGCGCGCGCTGAACGCCTCCGGCAGGACGACACCGTCGAGTTGACGTGTGGTCAGGTTCAGGTAGCGGTAGAACTCGCGGTGCGCGTCCGTCCAGGCTCCGGTGCCGGGCACCGCGCCGTCGCCCTTCACGTCCAGGGCCGCGAAGCCGCCCAGCCACGCGTGCGCGGCGAGGTACAGCGGGTCCTCGGTCAGCCGGCCGGCGCGCTCCTCGGTGATCCGGGTGACCCGGCCCTCCGGGGCGTCGCGCAGCAGCGCGAGGCGGACGGCGTCCGGCCCCGCCGCGGCGAGGGCGTCGTCGGCCCAGACGGCGTGGCCCCGGCTGGTGGAGAACTTGTCCTCGCCCAGGTGCAGGAACTGGTTGGTGACGAACGCGGCCGGCAGGTGCTCGGCGAGACCGGCGGCGAAGGCCAGGACCGGCAGCAGCACCGCGTAGTAGAAGCTGTTGTCGTAGCCGAGGAAGAGCGCGATCCGCGCCGGGCCGTTCTCCTCGGACTCGCTCCTGGCGGCGTCCAGGAAGGTGAGCGCGAGGTCCGCCCAGGCGTCGAGGGCACGGCCCTCGCCCAGGTCGACGCCCCAGTCGGCGGTCCGGGCGAGGCGGTAGGGCGGCAGTCCCTCGTCGAGGAGCCGCTCGACCAGCGTCCGCAGGTCCGGCGAGGCGGACGACACCCGCAGGTACTCCCGCACCTCGTCCGCGTGGGCGTTCAGATCCAGCCAGAGCGCCCGCTCCGGGCGCGTGACGGCCGCGGTGCCGCAGATCCGGCACTGGACGCCGGTGAGCTCCCGGGCCTCGCCCGGCCGGCCGCACGCCTCGCAGATCTCCCCGTCGCTGGCCGCCTCGCAGTGCGCGCACGCCCCGCGTGCGAAGGCCTGGTGCAGCGACAGCTCGCAGCTCGGGCAGTACGCCGTCTCCCGCTCCTCCTCCCGCACCGCGGGCGAGGCGGCCACCCGGTCGAGCAGCTCCCGGATCCGGCCGGCGTGCTCCGGGTCCAGGGCCGGGCGGGTGAGCCGGTCGACGCCGACCCCGGCCGCCCGCAGGGTCGCCACGATGGCGTCGCCCTCGCCGGTGGCCACCGCCGCCGGGGTCGTGCCGCGCAGGCGCGCGGCGGCGGCCACGTACGACTGGTGGTCGTCGGTGCCGGTGACGTACCGGGCGTCGCGGCCCATGCTGCGCAGGGCGCGCACCAGCATGTCCGCGCGGACGTAGGGGCCGGCGAGGTGTCCGAGGTGGAGGCCGCCGTTGGGCGTGGGCGGCGGGCAGAACACCAGGGTCCGCTCGGCGAGCCGGTCGCGCGGCGGGGCCTTCTCCAGGACGGCGACGGCGCTCGGGATGTGCTCCCAGTACACCGAGACGATGTCGAAGGGATCGTCGTGGTCGTTGCGGATCTCGTGGAAGCCGAACGGCGACAGGTAGCAGACCTGGCCGGGGCCCAGCTCGCGCTCCTCGTCGCCGAGCACGACGACCGCCTTGCCGGCCAGGACGATGAACATCTCGCCGTCCTGGTGGGCGTGGCGCTTCGAGACGGTGTGCCCGGGGACGCTGCCGAAGACGGAGCCGAACGGCAGCCCTTCGATGTCGGTGGCGGACAGCATGGGTTGCAGGTGCATCTCGTACGACCAGCTCATCGCCGAACGGTCGAAGGCGCGCGTGATCAAGGAAACCCCTAGGTGGAGTGGAGGAAGGGACGGCGCGGCGCGGCGCCGGCCACCGGTGTCGGTGCCGGTGCCGGGAACGCCGCAGGTGTCGGTGTCGGTGTCGGGTTCGGTGGCCGGTGCGGGGGCCGTGTCGGTGGCCGGCGCCGGAGCGGTGGCCACCGGTGGCCGGTGCCGGTGTCAGTCGCCGGTGCCGGGCCGTTCGGCCGGGCCGTGCAGCCGCGTGGGGTCGCCGTCGGCGTCGAAGGGCCGGCGGAAGGAGAACGCGAACGGGGAGGGCCCGTGGTCGTGCAGGTGCTCCAGGCGGGCGCAGGCGTCCGCCCAGGTGGGGGTGGTGTCGTCGGAGACCCACCAGGCCGCGTAGGTGGGCCACTCCGGCTTGAGGAACCACTCGTGGCGCCGGCTCAGGGTGGAGCGGTGCAGCCCGGCGTAGACGAACGCGAAGACGGAGTCCAGATCGGCCCAGAGGGAGAGGGTCGAGGCCCGGCTGTCGGTGTCGTCGGTCCGGCCGCCCGTGTAGAACCGGGGCACCTCGAACTTGCCCCAGTCGCCCCAGTCCCGCTGGAAGTTGGTGAGGTGGCTCTGGCCGGGGTCCTCCTTCGCCCGGGCGAGGAACCCGGGACTGCGCTCGGCCTCCTCGAAGGTCGGCGGGGTCAGGTCGTCGAACTCCTGGACCTCGGGGTTTCCGTACGGCTTCCTCAGGATCGCGAACGTCGTGAAGGCGACACGCGACATCGGCCTTTTCCTTTCCTGGAGTCGTCCCGATGGGGGAGGGGGAGGGGGTGCGCCTACGCGCGCGCGGCGCCCGAACCGCGCGCCATCAGACCCCGCATGAACGCGCGCTGGAATTCGGCGGGCTGGATCATCCGGCCGGTCAACGCCAGGTACTTCCCGCTCAGTTCAGGGCTCCCGCAGATGGTCTCGAACATGCGCTGCCGGGTCGTCTCGTCCTTGTCGACGAGGGAGTCGCCGCAGATGCCCTCGGCGTGCGGCAGGACGGTCTTCTCGAACCGCTGCCGGTAGTCCTCCAGTCCGGCCCCGACGCCCTCGGCGTCCAGGGCGCGGCCGGCGAAGGCCTGGGCGAGGAGCTGGGCCGAGAGCAGCGCGAAGCCGCAGCCGACGCCGCTCATGGCGTCCAGCGACAGGGCCGCGTCGCCGACGAACGGCACGGAGCCCGCGACCGGCCGGCGGATCAGGCTCGGATAGTCGCCGTAGCCCAGCAGGGGCCCCTCCGGGACGGCGTCCGCCACCGGGGGCGCGGCCTCCAGCCCGTCGAAGTACTTGAGGAACTCCTGCATCCGGCCGTCCGCGCCCCGCCACCCCTCCACCCGCGACTTCTCGGCGAAGAGCACGAGCTCGGTCCTGCCGTCGACGAGGGGGTAGCTGCACGCGAGGTCGCGGTCGTTCATCACGAAGACCGAGCGCCTGTCCTCGGGGGCCGGGATCCCCCTGAAGTAGCCGAAGAGCGCGGCCCGTTCGTTGGGACGGCTCTCGGCCTCGTTGCCGAGCAGCCCCGCGAGGCGGGAGCGCCGCCCGTCGGCCGCCACCACCAGCCGGGCCCGGTAGCGCCGGGTGCCGGACTCGCCGCGCGTCTCCAGGGTCCAGCCGGACGCGTCCCCTTCGAGGCTCTCCACGGAGGTGGCCTCCAGGAACCGGACGCCGTGCCGCCGCGCGGACTCCCGGATCGCCGGGTCGAGCACCCGGCGCTCCAGGTTGAGGGCGTACGAGTCCGGCAGCTCCGGGTCGTAGCCGGTGCCGGGCGTCTCCACCACGCCGCCGGGCGTGACGAAGACGGCCTTGGTCGCCACCGACCAGGCGGGCTCCCGGAGATGGGCGAGCCCGAGGGGGGCCAGCAGCGGTACGGTGTGCGGCTGCACGAAGTGGGTGCAGAGCTGCTTGTGGTACGCCTCGGGGGTGGCCTTCCGCTCGAAGACCGCCACCCGGTACCCCATCGTGCCGAAGTGGACGGCGGCGGCGCAGCCGGCCAGACTGCCGCCCACCACCGCCACGTCCAGCGGCGCGTCGTCGAACTCCTCGGTGCTCACGGATCTGCTCCCCACTCTTCGGTCGGACGGTCTTCCGTCGATTCCGCCGGGCTCCGGGACGGAGCCGGCTAGCACCCGCAGGCGGCGTGGTGGGCGTGGTCCGGGGCGGCGTTCCCCTCGGTGGGGTGGCCGTCCCGCTTCCACCAGTCGAGGCCGCCGATCAGCTCCTTGACCCGGAAGCCCTCCGTGGCCAGCTTGATCGCGGTCTTGGTCGAGGCGTTGCAGCCGATGCCGTCGCAGTACGTGACGTACAGCGGCGCCCTGGAGAGCCCGGCCAGCGACTCCCGGGAGATCGAGCGGTGCGGGATGCTCAGCGCGCCGGGGATGTGCTCCGCGGCGTACGACTCGCTGCCGCGTCCGTCGACGACGACGAGGTCCTGGCCGGCCGCGAGTGCGTCCCGCAGGTCGGCGGAGTCGATCTCGTACGCCAGCTTGGCCTGGTAGTAGGCGAGTTGGGCGCTCTGCTCGCGCGGCTCCGCGGCGGCCTCGGCCACCGGGGCCGGCGCCTCGGGCTCGCCCAGGAACCGGTCGGCGATGGCGTACAGGTCGCCCAGGGTGCTCGGCGTGACCAGCGAGTCCGCGTGCTCGCCGAGGTCGACGCCGGCGTCCTCCAGGAGGGTGACGAGGACGCTGATGGTCAGGAGGGAGTCCAGGCCGAGGGAGTTGAGCGGGGTGGTGTCGGGCAGCGGGCCGAGGTCCACCGGCTTGCCCAGTGCCGCCTCCAGGTACGCGGCGACCTTCTCCCTGACCGTGTCGTTCACCGCTACGGGCATATCTCCACCTCATCAATAGGCTCGACGGCGCCGTCGGCCGACAGCGCGACGTACGGGGAGTGCGATGTTCGGGCTGCCTGCGCGAGCCGCCCGGCCAGTTCCCGCGCCGCGCCGTCGTCCCCGGGCTCCGGGGCGGGTTCGGCCGGCGTCCAGGCGAGGAGCGCCGGGCGCAGGGGTTCGGGCAGGAGACCGCGCAGGTGCTCGGTGACCTCGGCGAGCGTCCGCCGGTCCTTCGACGCGACGGCGAGGGCCACCGTGTCGCGCCCGTCGCGCCGGACCGGGGCGGCGACCGCCCGGTCGACGCCGGGACAGCCGAGGGCGGCCCGGGTGATCTCGTCCAGATGGGTACGGCGGCCCGCCAGCCAGGTGATCCGCTCGTCGTCGTGCCGGCGCAGCACGAGGGCGCCGGCGGCGTCGCGGACGCAGACGTCCCCGGTCCTGAACCAGCGCGTCCCGTCGGCCTCGACGACGAGCCGGGCGGTCTCCTCGGGCTGGTCGAAGTAGCCGCGCATGACCTGCGGCCCGCCGATCCAGAGCTCTCCCTCGGCGTCGGTCCCGTGCACCTCGGCACCGTCGCGCACCAGCCGTGCCCGCACGCCGCCGAGCGGCCCGCCGACCGGGCAGGGCGTGGTCCGGGCGGTGTCCTCGGGGCCGACCGTGTGGGTGAAGGCGAAGATCGTGGCCTCGGGCGGACCGAAGGCCTGCACGACCCTGGTCTCCGGCAGTCCGTCGGTCCAGGCCCGCAGGACGTCGGGGTGGCAGACCTGGGCGCCGGTCATGACCAGCTCCAGGTCGGGCAGTTTGGCCCGGGTGATCTGCCGCCCGTCGCCGGTGACCAGGCCGAGCATCACGGTCACGGCGAGGAGGTGGGTGACGCGCCGGCGGGCGAGTACGGACCGGATGACCGCGCCGGCCGGGAGGCCGCGGAACTGGTGGACGTAGGCGCCCACCGAGAGGGGCAGCAGGGTGTCCAGGAGCGACACGTCGAAGTGGAAGGGGGAGAGGCTGAGGACGCGGGAGTCCGGGGTGCACCGCAGCACCTCGTTGTGGCCGGTGAAGTGCGCGTACAGGCCGTCGACGGTGATCTCCGCACCCTGCGGTTCACCCGTCGCCCCGGAGGCGAAGACGACGTACGCGACGTCCTCGGGTCCGTGCGCCACGGTGGGGTGCGGGGCGGCGGGCCCGGCGAGGACCTCGGCGAGCCGCTCCCCGCCGAGCAGGGGGGTGCCGGGGGCCGGCGGTCGCCGGTCGCCGAGGGCGATGACGGCGGCGGGCCGCAGCCGGGCGAGCAGGCCCCGAAGCCGGGCCTCCGGCTCCGTGGCGTCGAGGGGGACGTGGACGGCCCCGCGCTTCCAGACGCCCAGGATGATCATGGGCATGACAGCGCGTTTCTCGGCGAGGACCACCACCCGGTCACCCGCGCCGACACCCTGCGCGGCCAGCCACCCCGCCACCGCCAGCGCGCCCTGCTCCAGCTCGGCGAAGGTGTGGGTCACCGCCCCGTCGTCGATCGCGGTCCGGTCCGGCCACTTGCGGGCCGGGGCCGTCAGCAGATCGCCCAGGGCGGGCGGCGGACCGGCCGCGACGGCCGGGTCGGCCGACCACGGCGGCAGGGCCGGCGGTTGGGCTCGGGCTACCACGATCGACCCCGTTCTTCGAGAGGGAAGGCGGTCCTGGCGATCTCCGCGACGGCGCTGCCGGCCGACGCCAGTCGCCCGGCGTACAGGCAGAAGTCGTGCGGGAGGTCGGGGAAGTGGCGGTGGCGCAGCCCCGGCGAGCGGGCGGCCACGGCCCTCGCCCAGTCGAGCCCCTCGTCGCGGAGCACGTCGCAGCCGGCGGTCACGATCGAGCACTCCGGCAGCCGGTCGAGATCGCTCTCCGGCAGGTCCATCGGATCGAAGGCCCGGGCCGCGAAGAAGGGGGCGAGGAAGGAGGTGAAGAGCCGCATGGCGTCACGGTCGAGGAAGAGACCCTCGCCGAAGGCCCGGTAGGAGTCGCGCTCGGTCCGCAGATCGAGGACCGGATAGAGGAGCACGATCCGGGAGAACACCCCGGGCAGCACCCGCAGGGCGAGATAGAGGGAGAGGAGCCCGCCGACGCTGTCGCCGGCCAGGACGAGCGGACGGTCCGTCAGGGTCCGGCAGCGTAAGGAGATCCGCTCCGCCAGCCGTTCCACCGACTCCTCGACGGTGTGCTCCGGCGCCTTCGGGTAGTCGAAGGCCTCGACGGGCGCGCGGAGTTCGCGCGCCAGCCTGCGTAAGAAGGGCTGGAAGACGGAGGTCGAGTAGTAGACCATCCCGCCCCCGTGGACGTAGACCACCCACGGGGCGTCCGCCGCCTCGTCCGCCGGCCGGATGGTGACCGAGTGCGCCCCGGTCCGGACCACGGCTCCGTCGTCCGGGTCGGCCGCGCCCCCGAAACGGGCGACCCAGCGTTCGGCGTTGACCCGGTCCTCCGTCAGCGACCCGGTGGACCCCCGCACCCCCATGATCTTCCTCGCGGCGGCCAGCCTCCCGAACTCGGGGTGGAGGGAGGCCGTTCCGGGATCAGACGGCACCTCGGTCCCCGTCCTTCGCGTCGGACGCGACGTCGCCGTCCGGCGTGAACGCGAAGCGGCTCGCGCTCGACTCGCGGACCGCGTCGGCGAGCCTCCCCATCAGCAGCTTCTCGTCCGTCTTGCCCGTGGAGGAGACGCTGAGCTCGGGCGACCAGGCGATCACCGCCGGCAGCATGTACGCCGGTAACAGCTCCGCCAGCCGCTTCTCCACGTCCGCCACCACGGCCCGGTCCGGCGCCATCACCACCAGGGCGATCACGTCGTGTCCGAGGCGCTCGACCAGGGCGACGGCCGCCCGCTCGACGCCGGGGCAGCTCAGCACGGTCTGCCGGATCTCGCCCAGATGGATGCGGCGGCCCGCCAGCTTCACCTCGTCGTCGTTCCGGCCGCGGAAGACGATGTCGCCGTTCTCGTCGTAGGCGCACAGGTCGCCGGTGCGGTAGTGGCGGACGCCGTCCACCTCCACCACGCGCCGGGCCGTCTCCTCCGGCCGGCCGTGGTAGCCGCGCATCACCTGCTCCCCGCCGATCCACAACTCGCCGACACGGTCCACCTCGTGGACGCCGACCTCGGTGCCGTCGTCCATGATCCGTGCCGTCACCCCGCGCAGGGGCCGGCCGATCGGGTAGGCGCTCACGCGGTCCGGGTCGACGTGCTCGATCTCATGGGCGACGCAGACGATCGTCGCCTCGGTCGGCCCGTAGACGTTGATCACCCGCACCTCGGGCAGGCCGTCCTTCCAGACGTTGATGACGCCGGGGTCGCAGACCTCCGCGCCCGTCATCACCATCTCCAGGTCGGGGAAGTTCTCCCGGGTGACGTGCCGCCCGCCCTCGGTGATCATCGTCAACAGCGTGGAGACCGCGATGAGATGGGTGATCCGCTCGCGTGTGATGACCGTCCGCATCACCGCGCCCGCGTGCATCCCGCGGAACTGGTGGACGTAGGCGCCGAGCGACAGCGGCAGCAGCGTGTCCTCGATCGACACGTCGAAGTGGAAGGGAGAGAGGCTGAACACCCGCGACCGGGGGGTGAACCGCAACACCTCGTTGTGGTTCCCGAAGTACGCGACCAGGTTCGCGACGGTGATCTCCACGCCCTTGGGCTCGCCCGTGGAGCCCGAGGTGAAGATGATGTACGCCGTGGAGTCCGGGTGGTGCGGCACGGTCGGCCACTCCCGGGCCGGGCCCGCGAGCACCGCCTCCAGCTCCGCCCGGCCCACCCAGCGCGCCCCCTCGGCCACCGGCTCCCGGTCGGCCGGCGCGAGCACCACCCGCGCGTCCAGCCGGTCGAGCAGCCCGCGCAGCCGCGGCGCCGGAGCCGTACCGTCGAGCGGGACGTAGACGGCGCCGCACTTCCAGATCCCGATGGCCAGGACCGGCATGAGCGCGCTCTTCTCGGCCAGGATCGCCACCCGGTCGCCCGGACCGACGCCCTGCTCCGCCAGCCAGGCCGCGAGCGTCGTGGCCCGCTGCTCCAGCTCGGCGAAGGTCAGTCCGAGGCGTCCGTCGTGGAGCGCCGGGCGGTCGGGCCAGTTGGCCGCCGCCGTCCGGACGAGGTCCCCGAGCTCCGGCACGGGGCCCGCCTGGTCGGCCGGGTCGACCGACCAGGGCGGCAGCGGGGCTAACGGCGCCGTCGGCGCGGAACGCTCCGTCATGATCCGCCACCCGCCCCGACGTCGTAGGTGAAGCGGACCTTGCTCTTGGTGGCGGCGCCCATGCGCCGGTAGAAGCCGATGCCCAGCTCGTTGTGGGTCGGCGTCTGCCACTCCGCCCAGCCGCACTCCTCGGCGACCGCGAACTCCCGCAGCCGCTCCAGGAAGACGCGGCCGAGCCCCCGGCCCCGGTACGCCTCCTGGAGGTACAGGCAGTCCATGTAGGCGAACCGCTCCGCGCTCCAGGTGGAGTAGTCGATCGTGACGGTCATGAAGCCGCAGGGCCTGCCGTCGTCGAGGGCGACCCAGCCGTACAGCGCCGGACGCTCCGCGAAGAACGCCGAGCGCCACCGCTCCACCTGGCCGTCGTCGGCGAACTCCGACTTCTCGTACGCCGCGTGCTCCACGCACAGCGCCAGCAGTGCGTCCAGCTGGTCCGGCTCGATCGGCCTGACCTCGATGTCGTGCTTCACACCCACCCCGAGAATGTCGTTTCCATGTACGCGTCGAGCGAGTCCTGACCCGTGTCGCCCCGCGCGAGCACGGTGTTGACCCATGCGTCGCGCTCGAACTTCACGATCTCCAGCTCCCAGACGCAGGCGATGAGGTCCCGCTCGGCGAGCGGGACGAAGTCGGTGGTCCCGTCGGCGGCGACCGCCGCGCCGCGCACCCAGTGCTTGAGCATGTCGGCGTCGTACCACTGGCTCACCAGAAGATACGTTCCTTCGGCTCCATGGTGCAGGATCAGGAAGCCGGCCGGGTGGTCCCCCTCGACCGGCGGCCCGCCCAGGACCGAGGCCGCGTGCCGCTCCAGCCACTCCGGCTTCGGCAGGTCGCCCGCACGCTCCGGGTCCGCGAACATCACGTACGCCTTCAGGGCCCGGCCGTGCGCGTGCACCGGCGGCAGCGCCTTCACCAGACGCGGTGAGTACGTCAGAGGATTCATCGGACGGCGGTCCCCGCCCGTCGTGCCTGCGCCATGTCCATCACGTGCTCATCGCCTCCGAACCGTCGTGGTCATCCGTACGGAACGTGCCTTGAACAGCCTGGGAAAGCATGCGATCCGCATATGCCGTGACTCGTGCCTGGTCAGGGCACGAAGGGCTTCGACGGATCCTCATATGGGACGGTACATCCCTGCATGGGGCCTGTGTGCGATGCGATCATAGAGTTTGGGAGGTCGCCGCGAAAGCCCCCCCTGACCTCGTCGTTTGTGTGACACCTCGTCACTTCCCGAGGGTCGTGGCCCTTGTTGTCCAGTCGGATGTCCGAGAGTCGCGTGGCGTGTTCACCCCTTTCGCGCGGCGGCTCCGGCGGGTATTCATTCGGTGTTCGGAGCCGTTCCGCGACGAAGGGGAGCACATGCGATTCCAGCCGGTGACGAGGGCGCGTTCCTCCCTCGTCGCGACCTTCGGCGGGCTCCCCTCCGGCTTCTGGTGGCTCTGGACCGCGCAACTCGTCAACCGCGCCTGCGGGTTCGTGATGCCGCTGCTCGCCTTCTACATCACTGAGGAGCTGGACCGCAGCGCCGCCTTCGCCGGCACCGTCGTCGCCGGCATCGGCGTCGGATCGCTCCTGGCGGGCCCGTTCGGCGGCGCCCTGGGCGACCGCTTCGGCCACAAGCCCACCCTCGTCGGCGCGCTCGCCGCCACCGCGGCCGGCATGATCGCCCTCTCCTACGCCCGCTCGCCCTGGGCCCTGCTCGTCGGCGCCTTCGTGGTCGGCGTGGTGAACAACGCGACCCGGCCCGCCCACAACGCGCTCATCGCCGACGTCATCCCCGGCAAGGACCAGGTCCGCGCCTACTCGCTCAACTTCTGGGCCATCAACGTCGGTTACTCCATCGCGATGCTCTCCGTCGGCCTCGTCTCGCTCACCGGCTACACCGCGCTCTTCTGGCTCAACGGCGCCACCACCCTGGTCGGCGCCGTGATGATCGCCCTCCGCGTGCCGGGCCGCGCCCCGGCCGCCGCGCCCTCCGACGCCCAGGAGGCCGGCGAGGGGTTCGGCGCCGTCCTGCGCGACCGGAGCTTCGTGGCCTTCGTCGCCGCGCAGTTCCTCGTCCTCACCGTCCTCCTCCAGTCGGAGAGCGGACTGCCCATCGCGATGGGCCAGGACGGCTTCTCGCCGAGCACCTACGGGCAGGTGGCCGCGCTCAACGGCATCGTGATCGTCGCCGTGCAACTGCCCCTCACCCGGCTCTACAAGCGCTTCCCCGAATCCTGGGTGCTGGCCGGGTCGTCGGCGCTGATCGGCGTCGGCTACTCGGTCCTCCTCTTCGGCGACTCCGCCTGGTTCTACGGAGCGTCCATCGTGGTGTGGACCCTCGGCGAGATCGGCAACACCCCCACCAGCTTCGCGCTCGTGGCACGCATCTCCCCGGAGCATCTGCGCGGCCGCTACCAGGGCCTCTACCAGGTCGCCTGGACCGGATCCGCGGTCGTGGCGCCGCTGGTCGGCGGCTGGGTGATCCACACCTGGGGCGCCGCCCCGCTCTGGGTCGGCTGCCTCGTCGTCGCCGTCGCCGCGGCCGCCGCGCAGCTGGGCATCGGCACCCGCCTCACCCGCCGCGTGAAGGCGACGCAGGCGGCCGAACCACAGCCGGCCACGTCGGGGTCGGCCCCGGAGAAGGGCTGAGCGGGCGCGGGAGGCCTGCCGGTCCCCCTTGGGCCGGCCGGTCCCCCTTCCCGGAGGGAACCTTTCTCCCCGCCCCGCCGTCTTCCTTTCCGGAAGCCGTGATCCATCGTGTGCGACCCGAGTGAGGTGCCATGCGGACGAACGACCCGAACAGCCAGGACACCCTGGAGACGACCCTGGCCGACGGCCGGCGGATGACGCTCTCCCTGCCCGCCACGAACGCCGGCTGGGCCGCCGACGGCCTCGCCGCGCTGCGCCCCGTACGCCCCACCCACACCGGCCGCGGCGAGGAGCCGCCCGCCCTCCCCGAGCGGCCCGCGCTCCCGATGGAGGTCGCCCTCCTGGGGTTCGGCCTGTAGCGCTCCGACCTGTAGGGCTCCGGTCCGGGGCTCCGGATTCGCGAGCCCCCGGCCGGGGCTCCGGTTCGCGAGCCCCCGGCCAGGGGTTCCAGGCCGGGAGGACTCTGGCCCGAGGGGCTCCGGCCTCTGGAGTCTCGGCCCGGAGCCCCGGCCCGCGGCCGCCGGAGCGGGTGCCGTGCCCGCCCCGGCGTGGTGTGCTGGTGGGTGAGGGGGTGGAGCGTCGCCTCACGAGGAGGAAGGGTCATGGCGATCCTCGTCCACGCCGTCCTCGACGGAGTCACCACGGACCAGTACGACACGCTCAACGCCAAGCTCCAGTCCACCCCCGAGATCTTCGAAGGGTGCATCGCGCACGCGTGCGTGTCGACCGACAGCGGCCTGGAGGTCTTCGACCTCTGGGCGAGCGAAGCGCAGATGAAGGCGTTCGCGGACAAGATGCTGCCCGTCGCGATCGGCCTCGGCTGGCCGGAGGGCCCGGCGCCCCGCGTCGTCCCCGTCTACAAACACTGGGTGCCCGGCGCCTGACCACCTCCGGTGCGGCCGGCGGTGTGGCCGGACCGCCGCGCTGCCGGGGCCGGAAGGGGCGAGCGGGTTACGGTCGCCGGTATGGCCGGTGATCGACGCGGATGGCTGCGGTGTCTGCTCGGCGGAGCGGTGTTCGTGGTGTGCATGGCCGGCACCACGCTCCCGACCCCGCTCTACCCCCTCTACCAGGAGGAGTTCGGCTTCTCCGAACTGACCGTCACCGTGGTGTACGCCGTGTACGCCTTCGGCGTCATCGGTGTGCTCCTCCTCGCGGGCAACGCCTCCGACACCATCGGCAGGCGCCCCACCCTCCGCTGGGGCCTCGGCTTCGCGGCGGCGAGCGCCGTCTGCTTCCTCTGCGCCGACGCCCTGGGCTGGCTGTACGCGGGCCGGCTGCTCTCGGGCCTCTCGGCGGGTCTCTTCACCGGCGCCGCCACCGCGTACGTCATGGAGCTGGCGCCGCCCGGCGGCGCCGCCCGTGCCACCCTCGTCGCGACCGCCGCCAACATGGGCGGCCTCGGCTGCGGCCCCCTCCTCGCCGGCCTCCTCGCGGAGTACGCCCCCGAGCCGCTGCTGCTGCCCTTCGCCGTCCACCTCGTCCTCGTCGGGCTCTCGGCCCTGGTCCTCCAGTGGCTGCCCGAGACGGTGGAGGACCGCCGGCCCCTCAGCGCCGTGCGCCCCCGGAAGCCCGCCCTGCCGGCCCGGGTGCGCGGGGTGTTCGTACCGGCCGCCGTCGCCTCCTTCGCGGGCTTCGCCCTCTTCGGCGTCTTCACCTCCGTCAGCCCCGCCTTCCTCGCCCGCTACCTCCACGTCGACGACCACGCCGTCAGCGGCCTCGTCGTCGCCCTCGCCTTCTTCGCCTCCACCGCCGGCCAGGTCGCCGCCGGCCGCGTCGGCGCCACCCGCTCCCTGCCGCTGGGGTGCGCCGTCCTCTTCGCCGGTCTCGTCCTGCTCGCCTGCGCCCTCGCCACCGACCACCTGCTCTTCATCGTCCTCGCCGCCCTCGTCGGCGGCATCGGTCAGGGCCTCGCCTTCCGGGCCTCGCTCTCGGCCGTCGCCGAGGCCTCGCCCCCGGACCAGCGGGCCGCCGTCATCTCGTCCCTCTTCGTCGTCGCGTACACCGGCATCTCCATCCCGGTGATCGGCGTCGGCCTGCTCGCCGACCCCCTCGGCCTGGAGGGCGCGGGCCTGGTCTTCATCGCCTGCATGCTGGTCCTGGTCGCTTCCGCCGCCGCGTACCTGCTGCGGCGCGCCCGCGCGGCGGCCTAGACCGTCCCCCCCGGATCCCGCCCGGCCCGCGGCAGGATCCGCTCGCGGCGGGATCCGGAAGGGACGGCCTGGCGTCGGCCCCACACCGTGAGCATCGCCTAGCGCCGGCCCCACACCGTGAGCATCCCGGCCGACAGCGCCGCGCACTCCTCCGACTCCAGATAGCGCACCGCCCCGTCCAGGGCGGCGTCGTCCACCAGCCCCGTGGCGACCATCGCCGCCCGGCTGCGCTCCCAGGTGTCCGCCCAGAAACGGCTGATCGGACTGCCCGGCACCAGTGGCGGCACGTGGATCTCGGCCCCCACCCGCCGCAGCCCGGCCGCGCGCAGCAGGGCCGGGTACGACGGCACCCAGGAGACGTCCGTGCCGATGGTGTCCCCGAGCCCCCGCCACATCGCCCGCATCGCCACCGCGTACGGCGTCCCGGGCGCCCCCTCGCTCGTCAGGTCGACGGCGTCGCTCAGCACCAGCACCCCGCCGGGCTCGACCAGCCCGGCCAGCCGGGCCACCACGCGCTCCCGCTCCGGGAGGTGCATCAGCACGAACCGCGCGTGCACCAGCCGGAACCGGCCCGGGGCGAAGCCGGGGTCGGTGACGTCGGCCTCCAGCAGTTCGAGACCCGGCACGGGCCGCCCGGCGAGGAACCGCACGTCCCGGTCGACCGCGAGCACCCCCGCCACCCCGGCCTCCTGAAGGAGCCGGCGGGACACCGTCCCCGTGCCGGCCCCCACGTCCAGGCACCGCCACCCCGGCCCGACGCCGAGCGCCCTCAGCCGCGCCATCGTGACGTCGTCGTAGGCGAGCGCACCGAAGTCGATCCGCTCGCCCTCCCCGGCCTGCTCGGGCCGGAACACGGCCTCGCCGTACCGGGGACGTGCCGGCGCCACTCCGGCGGCCGGGTCCTGATCGCGCGGTTCCATGGGCGAAGGTCCCTTCACGCGGAGGGAGCGACGGCTACGGCGACGGTGACGCGTGCGGAGCACGCCCCGGACCGCCGGCGTCCCGTCGATCGTCCACCCCGGCGCCCCCGCCCGCCATCCGGGCGGGCCGGCGGGCCGGGCGGGCCGCGCCGCGCCCGAGGCGCCAGGAGCGGTCCCCGGTCCTTCCGGCGGGCTCAGGAGGGCACGGCGGGCGCCCCTTCCAGATGCACCAGCCGGACGTGATGGGCCTCGCGTGCCAGCTCGCGGCCGCGCCCGTCGGTCAGCCGCCCGGTCACCTCGTACAGGCCGCAGTGCGACCGGCCCACGGGCATCCGCTCCGGCGGGAGCCGCACCTCGTACGGCCCGCCGCTGCGGAAGCCGCCGAGCAGCGTCCGGGTGGTGGCGAGGACCAGGCCGTCCCGGGCGCGCTCCGCCTCGAAGGTCAGCCCGTCGACCTCCCGGTCCAGCCGGAAGGTCAGCCCGACACTCACCACCGAGCCCTCCGGGAGGACCAGCGGCGCGGCCCGGCCGGACCCGCTGCCCAGGGCCACCGGGAGGCGGCCCCTCTCCTCCGTGTGCAGGGACACGTCCAGGAGGCGGAAGGCGGAGCGGGGGAGATCCATGGCTACATGGGGCCGGTGTACGGAGGGCCGTGCCGCAGGGGCCTGTCCTCGGACGGGGGCGTGGCCATGCCGTACGGGGGTACGTCGTCGGTCGCCGTCGCCGGGTCGGTGGGCGTACCGCCGCCCGAGCTGTCCGCGGGGCGGAGCCGGCCGCGCCAGCCGCCGGTCGCCCGGTCGCGGTCCTCGATGAAGTCCTTGAACCGGTGCAGGTCGCCCTCGATGCGGTTCTCCACGATCCCCATCGCCTTCGCCGCCTTCTCGGCCATGCCCGTGGCCTCCACCTCCATGGCGAGGCGCACACGCGTGTGCGCGTCGTCCACCCGCTCGAAGGTGACGACGCCCTTCTGCTTCACGTCGCCGCCGACCGTCCGCCACGCGATGCGCTCGTCGGGGAGCTGGTCGACGATCTCGGTGTCGAACTCGCGGGTCGCGCCGGCGATCCTGGTCCGCCAGTGGCAGAGCCGGTCGTCGAGCTGCCGGACCTCCTCGACCCCGTCCATGAAGCGCGGAAACTCCTCGAACTGCGTCCACTGGTCGTAGACCTCGCGCAGCGGAGCCTCCACCTCGATCGTGTCGTACACCATCTCTTTCATCTCCCTGCCGTCGGCATGGCACTGTCGGCGCGCGGCTACCCGCCCCGGCAGGCCGTAACCGCCGCACGCGCGCGTGCGGCGGTCCGGGACGGGCAGCCGCGCCGGACGAAGCCGAGCGGAGGCAGCCCGTGAGGACGGTCGGACCGCCCGGTGGGGGTACGCCCCCAGGGGACGCCGCCGTGCGGACAAGGCCCCGAGCTCCGGCACGGAGCGCCCGCACCCTCGACCTGCGCACCGGCACCGGCACCGGCGTCCTCGCCCTCGCGGCGGCCCGCCGGGGTGCCAGGACCACCGCTGCCGCCGCCCCCGTCATCCCCGCCCCCGTCACCCCCGCCACCGCCGTCCACGGCGACGGCGCCCGCATGGGCCGTCCCGACCAGGGCAGGCGCACGGTGCCGGCGCCCGAGGAAGGCGCCGCCGCAGCGGCACCCCTCCGTCCCCGGGAGACGCGATGACCCCGCACCCCGCGCCGCAGACCCGCGGCGCCGCCCTGTTCGACCTCGACGGCACCCTCGTCGACACCACCTACCTCCACACCCTCACCTGGTGGCTGGCCCTGCGCCAGCACGGCCACGTCGTGCCGATGTCCCGCATCCACCACGCCGTCGGCATGGGCGCGGACCGGCTCCTCGACGCCGTGCTCGGCGCGGACCGGCGGGCCGAGGAGGACGACGCGATCGCGAACGCCCACGGCACGCTCTACGCCACCTGGTTCGACACCCTCGCCCCCTTCGAGGGCGCCGCGGAGCTGCTGCGCGCCACCGCCGCCCGCGGCTGGCGGATCGTGCTCGCCAGCTCCGCGTCGGACGAGGAGGTGGCCGCCGTACGCGCCAGGCTCGGCGCCGACGACGTCATCGACGCGGCCACCTCGGGCTCCGACGTGTCCGCCACCAAACCCGCCCCCGACCTGGTGCGGGCCGCGCTGGACAGGGCGGGCGCGGAACCGGAGGACGCCGTGCTCGTCGGCGACACGGTGTGGGACGTCGAGGCCGCGGGCCGCGCCGGTGTGCCCTGCATCGGGCTCCTCACCGGCGGCACCACCCGCCGCGAACTGGAGGACGCCGGCGCGGTCCTCGTCTACGACGACGCCGCCACCCTCCTCCGCCACCTGGACACCGGCCCCCTCTCCCGTCCGCCCCGCTGAGCGCGGTCGGGCATGCCCGACCCGGGAGGGGGCAGGCGCCACACCGTCCACTCCGGGAGCGCGGCGGCCGCAGCGGCACCGCCCGCCCCCTCCTCCTCCGGAGGCACCCCGTGAAACCCATCCGCGCACCCCGCCCCGCCGTCCGCGGCACCTCCGTCGCGGAGGGGCCCCTGCCGGTCGACGGGCCGGTGGAGGTCGTGGCCGCGGACGGGACCGGGATCGTGCGCCGCGGCGAGCGGCCCGTCGTCGCCCGGTGCCGGTGCCGGTGCCGGTGCGGGTGCGGGCGCGGTCTGCCGGACCCGTTCCGCGACACCGGCCACCGCCGCCGGACCCGGTCCGGCGGGTCCGCGCCCGAGCCGCCCGCCTGAGGGGCCGGCCCGCACCCCGAGGAGGCCCGCCATGACGACGACCGTCCCGCGCACCGCCGGTGCCCGGGCGCCCGACCCGCCGGTCGTCGGGGCGCCCGCCCCCGCCGAGGAGGAGGCATGAACCTCATGACCCACATCCGGGACGAGGACGGCGCGGGCCCGACGGAGACGCTGCCGCCCGACCACACCCAGGCCATCCTGGAGGTCACCAAGGAGGTCGGCGCCGTCCTGAAGGGCTCCGGCTGCCCGTTCGCCCTCGTCGGGAGCGTGGCCGCCTACGCGTACGGCATCCCGGTCCGGCTCCAGCACGACACCGACTTCGCGCTGCGCGCGGAGGACTCCGAGACCGTCGTCCGGCTGCTGCGCGGACGCGGCATCCGGATCGTGGACCCGCCCGAGGACTGGCTGGTGAAGGCCCGCAGCGGCGGGGAGCACATCGACCTGATCTTCTCCCTCGCCGGACGGGCCGTCACCACCGAGCTCCTCGACCGGGCCCGGATCCTTCCCGTCGACTCCGTGCACCTGCCGGTGCTCGACCCGACCGACCTGATGGTCGGCCGGCTCGCCGCGCTCTCCGAGCACCACTGCGACTACGGCCCCCTGCTGCCGGTCGCGCGGGGCCTGCGCGAACGCGTCGACTGGGACCGGGTCCGCGAGGAGACCGGCGACCGCCCCATGGCCGCCGCCTTCCTCCACCTGCTCCACCTGCTCGACGTCCTCCCGCACCCCGCGCCGACACGAGACGAGGCCGATCCCCGTGACTGAACGACCCGAGCCGTACGAGGACGAGTACCGCGTCGCCCGGCTGCGCGAGCGGCTCGCCGGGGACGGTCCGGCCGAGCTCGGCGTGCGGGTGGAGCGGCGCGGCGGCGTCGTGCTGCTCACCGGCACCGTCCCGAACTCCACCCGGCGCGACGAGATCCTGGCCCTCGCCCGGGCCACCCTCTCCGGACTCACGGTCCGCACCGAGGTCGCCGTGGCCGGTCGCGACGCCCCGGACCACGGGGAGGAGCTGCGATGACCCTCCTCGGCCCGGAACGCGCCGCCCCCGAGCCCGTCGTCCGCATCGCCGCGGTCGGCGACATCCACCTCGGCGAGGACTGCGCGGGCCTGCTCCGCCCCGCCTTCGAGGCCCTCCCCGACTGCGCCGACCTGCTGCTGCTGGCCGGCGACCTGACCCGGCACGGCAGCGTCGCCGAGGCCGAGGTGGTGGCGGGCGAGGTCGCGTCGCTCGGCGTCCCCGTCGTCGCCGTCCTCGGCAACCACGACCACCACGCGGGCACACCGGACGAGGTCGGCGGGGTCCTGCGCGATGCCGGCGTGCTCGTGCTGGAGGGCGAGAGCACCGTCCTGCCCGTCGCCGGGCACAAGGTCGGCGTCGCCGGCGTGAAGGGCTTCTGCGGCGGGTTCGTGGGGCGCAGCGCGGGCGAGTTCGGCGAGCCCGAGATGAAGGCCTTCGTCCGGGCGACCCGGCGCAGCGCCGAGGGCCTGGCCCGCGCGCTCGGCGAGCTGGCCGAGCACGGCTGCGCCGTCCGCGTCGCGCTCACGCACTTCTCCCCGGTGCCCGACACCCTCGCGGGCGAACCGCCGGAGATCTACCCCTTCCTCGGCAGCTACCTCCTCGCCGAGGCGATCGACGCCCAGGGCGCCGACCTCGCCGTGCACGGCCACGCCCACCTGGGCACCGAGCACGGCATGACGGCCGGCGGGGTCCGGGTGAGGAACGTCGCGCAGCCCGTCATCGACCACGCCTACGCCCTCTACCGCCTGCCCCTCGACGGCTCCGCGGCGCACGCGGACACCACCACGGCCCGCTACGGCAACCGCTGACCGGCGTCGGTCGCGCCGTCCTCGCGCGCGGCGGACGCCCCGCGGCCGCACGGCAGAAGTCCAGCCGCACAGCAGAAGCGCGGCCGGCAGTGCGCAGGCCGCGCCTCGGGCCCTCCACGTCCGTGTTCCCCGTGCCGTCAGGGGCTCACCCTGTCGGTGACGGAGGGACGGCCCGCGACGCGGGGCCGCGCACGGCACCGGCTTCACCCGGTGTACGACACCGGCTTCACCCGGTCGAGCCGCTCCGCCCACAGCGGCCTCAGTGGGCCGACGCGCCGAACTCGGCGTGCTGCGTGCGGAGCGAGAAATCCGTCTCGCCGGGCGGTGGCCGGCCCAGGAAGCCGCGTCGTGTCTCGGCCCTGGCCTCCCGTATCAGCGTCCTGAACTCCTCGTCCGTGAGCCGGTGCCGGCAGCCGGTCTCCCCGTCGGCCGTCCTTTCCCCGGTGTGTCCGCGCATCGTCCTCGCCGCCTGCCGTCCTTCTCGTGCGTCTCCGTGTCCACGGCGCCTACCCGCCACGCGCCCGAACAGCCGTCCGGGGGCGGCCGGAACGGCGGACCGTAGGGTGGAGGCCGTACGACGAGACGAGGGAGGGCGGGATGGCCGGTACGGAGACCGGGGAGACGGTGGACGGGCTGCTGGCCGAGCTGGCCGCACTGGAGGACCCCCGGATGCGGGAGGTCAACGAACGGCACGGCGACGACCACGGCGTGAACCTCGCGAAACTGCGCGCGATCGCGAAGCGGCTCGGGACCCGGCACGAGCTCGCCCGCGCGCTGTGGGCGAGCGGCGACACCGCCGCCAGGCTCCTCGCCACCCTCGTCTGCCGCCCCGGTGGGTTCGGGCGCGAGGAACTCGACGCCATGCTCCGCGGGGCCCGCGCGCCCAAGGTCCACGACTGGCTCGTGAACTACGTGGTGAAGAAGGGCCCGCACGCCGAGGAGCTGCGCCGGGCCTGGCTCGCGGACCCCGACCCCGTCGTCGCGAGCGCCGGCTGGGAGCTCACCGCCGAGCGGGTCGCGAAGCGTCCCGACGGCCTCGACCTCGACGGTCTCCTCGACACCGTCGAGGCCGGGATGAGGGACGCCCCCGACCGGCTCCAGTGGGCGATGAACCACTGCCTCGCCCGGATCGGCATCGAGCACCCCGCCCTCCGCGAGCGCGCCCTCGCCGTCGGCGAGCGCCTGGGGGTCCTCAAGGACTACCCGACCCCCAGGGGCTGCACCTCTCCCTACGCCCCCGTCTGGATCGCCGAGATGGTCCGCCGCCGCGAGGCGTGACACGTCTCTCCCGGCCGCCCCGGCGTCCTCGCCGGCGCGGCGGCCGCCGGGAGCGGATCCCGTCGGCGTCGCGCCCGCGCGGGCGCGGGCCCGTGGCGGAGGAGGGGAGGGAGTGCCACGCCCCGCGGGTCAGGTCACCTTCCGAGCCACGCGTTGCGGATCGACACCGTCGAGGTGTTCCCCTGCCGGTCCGTGACCTCGGCGGAGAGGGAGATCCCGCCGTCCTTCGCCGGGTTCCGCACGGCCATCCGGCCGCCGACCACCGGCACCGACCGCCAGCTCTTCCCCTCGTCGTAGCTGACCTTCACGGTCAGCGACCCGAGGTTCCCGCCGGCCGCCGAGCCCTGCACCGTGACCGGGACCGAGACCCACGCGTGCGCCGGGGCGCGGGAGGCGAGGTCGACGGGGGCCGCGAAGCGGACCGTGGACACCGGCAGCGCCGTGGTCCGCGCGACCTCCTTCGAACGGAACGCGAAGGAGGTGTCGATCCGGGTCGACACCCCGGCGACGCCCGCCGGCCGCTCGGCCGAGGTGACCAGGCGGTACGCGGCCTCGGTGCCGTCGACCGCGAAGGGCCGTCCACCGCTCAGCGGATCGTCGTTCGACGCCACCCGCACGCCGTCGCGGTACAGCGTCGACGTCGCCGACGCGAACAGCGAGGAGCCCGCGTGGCCCTCGCCGTCGGCGAGCAGCGGCACGGCGCCCACGAGCCCCTGTTCGCCCGTCACCGGGTCGGGCGCGGTGCGGAAGACGCCCATGCCCTCGTCCAGCAGCGGCCCGAAGACGCCGGCGTTGAACCGCTCCCGGTACGTCCGGCCGGCCTCGTACCGCTTCGGCCGGAGCATCTCGTAGCTGCCCTCGAAGGCCGGGTAGCCCCACTCGTCGGGCGCGCCGAGCTGGTTGAAGCGCGTCAGCCAGGAGACGCCGTCGGCCGTCGACACGCGGAAGGTGCGGGTGCCCGGCGTCGGCTGCGGCGCGGAGAAGCCGTTGCCCTCCGGCGCTCCCGGCAGGTGCGCGTAGGGGGAGGCCAGCGCGGTCCGGTCGGCCGCGGAGGAGCCGAGGCCGACCTTCAGGGTGGCCAGCTCGCCGTCCTTCACGTGGCGGGTGTAGCCGGTCGCGACCGTGTCCGCGGGGCCGCCGAAGGCCACCGCGTACTGGGTGGCGGGGTCCTTGAGGAAGTGCGCGTCCCAGGTCTGCAGCAGCGAGCCGTCGGTGACGGCCGGACCCTGGTGGGCGGTGCGGAAGCCGGCGAAGCCCCGCAGGACCCAGCCGTTGCCGACCCGGCCGATCTCGGTGTCGCGCTCGTAGTACGTGCCCGCGTAGTCCGCCCGGTCGATCCCCGGCACGGTCAGGTCCACCGGCCGCGTCGTGCGCGCGTCGACGGTGACGGTGGTGTCCGCGGTGACGTCCAGCTTCGGCTGGGCGATCCAGTCCGTGCCCTTCGTGTAGTCCGAAGGGTCCTCGTAGACCGCGGTGTTGAGCGTGTACGCGCCCTTCGGCACCCGCAGGGTGTGGCTGCCCGGCTCGTTGTCGACGCGCGCCTGGAATCCGGCCGCCGCTCCGCCGACGCCGGTCAGCGTGTTGGCGAAGTTCCGCGCGTCGGCGCCGTCCCGGCCGAGCGTCCTGACCGTGAGGTCGTACGACTCCGCCTCCCGCACGGCCACGGCGGCGGTGCGTACCGTCCCGCCCGCGCCGGTGGCGGTGACGTGACCGGAGTAGGTGCCGTCGGCCTCGCCGACGCTGGTGTCGGCGACGAGGTCGACCGTCGCCGTCCCGCCGGCCGGCACCGTCACCTTCGGGGCCCCGAGCGTGAGGAAGCCCTCCGGGGCCGGCTTGCCGGCCGGGTCCAGGGTGGCCACCGACAGGTCGAGGGTGACGTCGGCCGTCCCGAGGTTGCGGTAGACGAGCTGCCGGGTGACCGGCCGGTCGTCGCCGTGCGGCCACAGCGCGGTGCCGAAGTTCAGCGACCCCGGCTCGGCGATGACCGTCTGGGTCAGCGCCCGGTCGACCTCGACACGGCCCGCGCCCTGCTGGAAGGCGGTGAGGCCCTCGCCGCCCTTCGCCGACCCGGTCAGCGCGCCCTTGAGCTCGGCGGCCCGCCACTGCGGGTGCCGCTGCTTCAGGATCGCCGCCGCGCCCGCCACGTGCGGGGTGGCCATGGAGGTGCCGTCGAGCTGGAGGTAGCCCGGCGCCGGATGCGGGGTGCCGGGGCGGGTGTCGAGGACGCTGCCGGGGGCGGCGGCGGCCGTGACGGCGACGCCGGGCGCGGTCACGTCCGGCTTCACCGCGCCGTCACCGAGCCGCGGGCCGGTGCCGGAGAAGGGCGCGAGCCGGTCCTCGTGGTCGACGGCGCCGACGGTCAGCGCGGCGTCCGCGCTGCCGGGCGAGCCGACCGTCGACGCACCGGCCTCGCCGTCGTTTCCGGCGGCGACCGCGAAGAGGATGCCCTTCTCGGCGGAGAGCCGGTCGACCGCCGCCTCCAGCGGGTCGACGCCGGGGCTGTCCGGGCCGCCGAGGCTGAGGTTGACGATGTCGGCGCCCTCGGCCGCCGCCCACTCCATGCCCGCGAGCACGGCGGAGTCGTCGCCGTACCCCTCGTCGTCGAGGACCTTCCCGCTGATCACCTCGGCGCCGGGTGCCACGCCCTTGTACCGGCCGCCGGAGGCGGCGCCGGTGCCGGCGGCGATGGAGGCGACGTGTGTGCCGTGCCCGACGCGGTCCACCGCGTCGGGGGAGGAGGAGAAGTTCCGCTCCGCGACGACCCGGGTCCGCAGATCCTCGTGGGTCCGGTCGACACCGGTGTCCAGGACGGCGATCTTCACCCCCGTGCCGTCGTAACCGGACTCCCAGGCCTTGTCGGCGCCGATCTGCCGGACGCTCCGGTCGAGGCGCGCCTGGCGCACCCCGTCGAGCCACACCTTCCCGATGCCGGCGGCGGTGGTCCGCGCGCCGCTCCGCTCCCGGTCGGTGAGCGCCTCCCACACCCGGGCGAGGTCGTCCCGGGAGGCCTGGAGCGCGTCCGCGCCGAGCGCCGGCAGGGTCCGCAGCACCTCGGCGCCGCCGTCCGCGCGGACCCGGTCCCGCGCCGCGGCGACCCCGCCCTCGTACCGCACGATCAGTCTGAGCCCCGCCCCGTGATGGGCGCGCAGCCTCGGATCGGTGAGAACGTCGAGGTCGAAGAGCCGCTGGTCCAGGCGGCCTTCGGCGATCAGGCGCTGCGCGTCGCCCGGCACCACCAGGGTGCGGTCCCCGGTGCGCCGGATCTCGACGGGTATGCGCTCGCGGCCGGCCGCGGCCTCGAAGCGGACCATCCGGCCTCCGGCGTCCACCACGACGTGGTCGCCGGTGACGAGCGGGATCCGCTGGTCGCCGCCGACGCGCCGCGCGCCGGGGTTCGTTGACGGATCGGAACGGTAAGTCCCGTCGTTTTCAGTGGTGTTGTACGTGACGTTCGCTGCGATCGCCGGGGACGGGCCGGTCATGCCCGCCAGCAGGGCCACCGAGGTGGCCGCCGTGATCGTCAGGGCGCGTGCTCTCCGCACGTGTGCGCGCAAGTCTCCCCCAGGAGCTTGGGATGAGGTCGAGTGGTCGGTTCCGGCCGGCGGCGCGAGAGGCGCCCGCCGTCGGTCAGCGCAGTATGTGAGCTCACCGGGGTGTGATCAACGGCGGTCCGGGCGAGCGGGGTGGGAGCGACGGGATTCCGGCCACGGCGGAGGGCGCGAGTTCGATGGGGCGGCGACAGGGGTGTGACGAGGGTGTGACACCCGTGCGATTCCTGTGCGACGGCGGCCTCGGGTGACACCCCGGAAACCCGGTCGGCGCGGGCTTTTCCGGTGTCCGCGGTGCCGCGACCGGAGCGCCCCTCTCCGATTGGCCGTTTCCGAGCCGCGAAAGCCCGGTCCCGTCCGTGCCGTTGACGACCCCGCGTTCCGGTCGCGAGGATGTCCACCACTCACTTGGGAGCGCTCCCACGTCATGCTCGTACCGAGGGCGTGCTCCACCGACCCCCCATGAGGAGCCCGGACGTGAACCGACGGAGAACCGCCCTGATGTCCCTGACGGCCCTGCTGGCGGCGGGCCTGACCGCGGTGCCCGCCGCACCGGCCGGAGCGGACGAGGTGGAGCGGATCGTGAACGGCGCCTTCGACGACGGCGCCGCGTCCTGGTGGACGAGCGGCGTCACCGCGGGCCCGGCCGACGGCGGACTCTGCGCCGACGTGCCCGGCGGCACCGTGAACCGCTGGGACGCGGGCGTCGGCCAGAACGACCTCGCCCTCTCCGCGGGCGAGACGTACCGCATCGCCTTCCGCGCGACCGGCACCCCGGCCGGCCACTCGGTCCGCGCCGTCGTCGGCCTCCAGGTCGCCCCGTACGACGCGTACCACGAGGTCGTGCCGCAGCTCAGCGTCTCCGGCGACACCTACGCGTACACCTTCACCTCCCCGGTCGACACCACCCAGGGACAGGTCGCCTTCCAGCTCGGCGGCGCCGCCGAAGCCTGGCGGTTCTGCCTCGACGACGTCTCCCTCCTGGGCGGGGTGCCACCGGAGAAGTACGAGCCCGACACCGGCCCCCGCGTCCGGGTCAACCAGGTCGCCTATCTGCCCCGCGGCCCCAAGAACGCCACCCTCGTCACCGAGGCGACCACCCGGCTCCCCTGGCGGCTCGACGACGCGGACGGCACCGCCGTCGCGCGCGGCTGGACCGTCCCGCGCGGGGTCGACGCCTCCTCCGGACAGAACGTCCACTCCATCGACTTCGGCCGACACCGCAAGCCCGGCACCGGCCTCACCCTCACCGTCGACGGCGAGACCAGCCGCCCCTTCGACATCGGCACCGCCGCCTACGACCGACTGCGCCTGGACGCCGCGAAGTTCTACTACACCCAGCGCAGCGGCACCGCCATCCGGGACGACCTGCGGCCGGGCTACGGCCGCGCGGCCGGACACGTGGGCACCGCCCCCAACCAGGGCGACTCCCAGGTCCCCTGCCAGCCGGGCGTCTGCGACTACACGCTCGACGTCACCGGCGGCTGGTACGACGCCGGCGACCACGGCAAGTACGTCGTCAACGGCGGCATCTCCGTCTGGCAGCTCCTCTCCACCCACGAACGCGCCCGGCACGCCCGCACCGGCCACGCCGAGGCGCTCGGCGACGGCACCCTCGCCATCCCCGAGAGCGGCAACGGCGTCCCCGACCTCCTCGACGAGGCCCGCTGGGAGCTGGACTTCCTCCTGAAGATGCAGGTCCCCGACGGCGAACCCCTCGCCGGCATGGCCCACCACAAGATCCACGACGAGCAGTGGACCGGACTGCCGCTCCTGCCCTCCGCCGACCCGCAGAAGCGCGAACTGCACCCGCCGACCACCGCCGCCACCCTCAACCTCGCCGCCACCGCCGCCCAGGCGGCCCGCGTCTACGAGGAGTACGACCCCCGGTTCGCCGCCACCGCGCTCGCCGCCGCCCGCAAGGCGTGGGCCGCCGCCCTCGCCCACCCCGACGTCCTCGCCTCCGAGAGCGACGGCATCGGCGGCGGCACCTACGCCGACCCCGACGTCTCCGACGAGTTCTACTGGGCCGCCGCCGAGCTCTACCTCACCACCGGGGAAAGCGGGTTCAGGGACCACGTCCTCTCCTCGCCCGTCCACACCGCCGACGTCTTCGGCCCCGTCGGCTTCGACTGGGCGAGGACGGCCGTCCCCGCCCGCCTCGACCTCGCCACCGTCCCCAACCGCCTCCCCGGCCGCGACAAGGTCCGCCACTCCGTCCGCGCCGGAGCCGACCGCTACCTGGCCACCCTGAAGGCCCACCCCTACGGCATGCCGTACGCCCCCGAGGGACAGAAGTACGACTGGGGCTCCACCCACCAGATCCTCAACAACGCCGTCGTCCTCGCCACCGCGTACGACCTCACCGGCGCCGCCGCGTACCGCGACGGAGCCGTCCAGAGCATGGACTACGTCCTCGGCCGCAACGCCCTGAACCTCTCCTACGTCACCGGCTACGGCGAGGTCAGCGCCCTGAACCAGCACAGCCGCTGGTACGCCCACCAGCTCGACCCCACGCTCCCCCACCCGCCCGCCGGTTCGCTCTCCGGCGGCCCCAACTCCAGCATCCAGGACCCGCTCGCCCAGTCCAGACTCCAGGGCTGCACCGGCCAGTTCTGCTACATCGACGACATCCAGTCCTGGTCCACCAACGAACTGACCATCAACTGGAACTCCGCCCTGACCTGGATGGCGTCCTTCGTGGCCGACCAGGGCTAGACCGTGCGCGGGGCTCCCTCCTCCGCCCCGCGACCGCACGCCCCGGACGCCGCTCCCTCACCCGGCCTGATCCGGAGGAGACGGCCTAACCCCGGGCGGCCCCCGCCTTCTCCGCGCGGAAGGCGCGCCGGTAGGCGGCGGGGGTGGTGCGCAGGGCCTCGTGGAAGCGGCGGCGGAGGTTGACGGCCGAGGAGAGGCCCACCCGGTGGGCGATGGTCTCCACGGGCAGGTCCGTCTCCTCCAGGAGGGCCCGGGTCGCGGCGATCCGCCGGTCGAGCAGCCAGCGCCCCGGGCTGATGCCCAGCTGCTCGGTGAAGCGCCGGGTCAGCGTCCGAGGCGAGACCCGCGCGCGGGCCGCCATCTCGGCCACGGACACCGGCCGCTCCAGCCGCTCGCCCAGCCACTCCAGGAGCGGCGCCAGGGAGTCGGCCACCGGCCCGGCGGCCGGCAGCTCGGCGTACTGGAGCTGACAGCCCTCCCGGTGCGGCGGCATGACCATCCGCCGGGCGATCCGCGTCGCGTACGCGGCGCCCTGGTCGGCGCTCACCAGGTGCAGGCACAGATCCACGCCGGCCGCGCCGCCGGCGCTGGTCGCGACGTCGCCGTGGTCCACGTACAGCACCGCGGGGTCGACCCGCACCCGGGGGAAACGGGAGGCCAGTTCGGCGGCGCGCGACCAGTGGGTCGCGGCCCGCCGCCCGTCCAGGAGCCCGGCGGCGGCGAGCACGAACGCGCCCGCGCAGAGTCCGACGACCCGCGCCCCGCGGGTGTGCGCCCGCCGCACCGCCGCCACCACGGCGGGCGGCACCTCGCTCCCGGCCGCGGGCCCCCAGCCGGGCACCACCACGGTGTCCGCCCGCTCCAGCGCGTCGAGCCCGGCGGCGACCAGCAGCTCGTAGCCGGCCTCGGTCCGCACCGCCCCCGGTCGCTCGGCGCAGACCTCGAAGGCGTACCGCGCCGGGACCAGGGGCCCGTGGTCGCCGAAGACCTCGGAGGCGCACGAGAGCGGGAACGCGGCCTGTGGCGGCAGCAGGAGCGCCACGACCCGGTGCGGGGCCGGGGGTTCGGGCCGGGTTGGCGGGGTCGGCGGGGGCGGCGGGGTCATGGCGTGAAAGTACCCCATCGTGTCGTTCGGGACACTGGGGACCGTCGATGGTCCGGACCAGCATCGGTACGTGACCACCAAGCAGCCAGAACTCCGGGCGCGGGCCGTCCCCGCCGGGCCGCCGACCTCCCCGACTCCCCTGTGGGACCGCCGATTCGGCCTCTACTTCACCGCCCGCGCGATCTCCCTCCTCGGCGACGCGATGATGCCCGTGGCCGCCGCGCTCGCCGTCGGCGCGCTGTACGGCGTGACCGGCGTCGGCCTCGTCCTCGGCGCCTGGACCGGCACCTTCGTGCTGCTGGTCCTCTTCGGCGGCGTCCTCTCCGACCGGTTCGGCGCCCGCCGGATGATGGTCGGCGCCGACCTCGTGCGGGTGGCCACCCAGGGGGTGCTGGCCGCGGCGTTCTTCGCCGGACGGCCGCCGTTCTGGCTCCTCGTCTCCATGGCGGCCGCCGCCGGCGCGGCCGTCGCCATGTTCCTGCCCGGGGTGAACGGGATGGTCCCGCTCGTCGCCCGCGACCCGCACCGGGCGAACGCCACCCTCAAGGTCGCCGACGCGCTCGCCCACCTCCTCGGCCCCGCCCTCGCGGGCCTGCTGATCGCCGTCACCGACCCCGGCACGGTCTACGCGATCGACGCCGCCACCTTCCTCGTCAGCGCCCTCTGCCTGGCCCTGCTGCGCCTCGCCCCGAAGACCGCCGACTCCGCGCCCCGCACGGGGAGTTCGCTCCGCCGCGACCTGCGCCGTGGCTGGCGGGAGTTCCGCGCCCGCACCTGGATGTGGGCGGTCGTCCTCATCTGGGTCGTCCACGGCGTGCTCGTCTTCGGCCCCCTGGTGCCGCTCGCCTCCGCCCTGATCGGCGACCGCCTCGGCCCGAACGCGTACGGCCTGGCCGTCTCCTTCCTCGGCGCGGGGACGGTACTGGGCGGGCTCCTGGCGCTCCGGCTGCGCCCCGCCCGCCCCCTCGCCGCCGGCGCGACCGCGATGCTCCTCTACACCGCGCTGCCGCTCTCCGTCGCCCTGGACGCCGGCCTGCCCGTGCTCCTCACCGCCCACGCCCTGGCCGGCGGCGCGCTCGCCTTCTGGTCGGTGATGTGGGCCACCAGCGTGCAGACCCACACCCCGCCCGAGGTCCTCAACCGCGTCAGCGCCTACGAGCTCGCCGGTTCGGTCTCCGGCATCTCCGCGGGCCAGCTCCTCGCGGGCCCCGCCACCACCCTCGCCACCCCCCACCACTTCCTGCTCCTGTCGGCGGCCACCTGCGTGGCGGCGAGCGTCGCCCTGCTGGCCGTCCCGGCGATCCGCACCCTCCGCCGCGCCCCGAGCACCTGAGGACGGGGCCCGGGCCCCGGTCGACCGGTCGACCGCGCAGGGGAGATCCGGAGATCCGGGCACCCGAGCGCCCGGGCACCCGGCGTCGGGGGAGGCGCCTACTCCTCCCCGGCCGGGGGCTCGTCCCAGTCCCACGCGCCGACGTACGCGGCCGTGCCGGTGCGCCGGGCCTCCGCGAAGGCGGTGAGGCGCGCGAAGTCGCGCGGGGGCATCAGGGGCCGCCACTTTGCGAGCGGCAGCACGCGCACCTCGTCGTGCTCCTCCGGATCGAGGACGAGCCCGGCGATCTGCCGGTCGGTGAGCCGTCCGCCGTCGAAGACGTACCCGGCCGTCGCCAGCGGCCACGCGGCCCCCGGCAGCCCGAAGACCGCGGCCAGCAGCCGGGGCGGTCCGCCCACCACGAGCCCGGTCTCCTCCTCCGTCTCCCGCACGGCGGTGCGCCACGGCCGTTCCCCCGCCTCGGCGGTGCCGCCCGGCAACTGCCAGGGGTGCTCGGCGCTGTAGACCGCGTGGAGCTGCACGGGCCGGTCGTCCATGTCGGTGAGGTACACGGCGCCGAAGAGGGTCGCCTTCGGCAGCGTCGCGACGAACTCGTCGACCGGGAGCATCGCCCGGTACTCCGCCGCGGTCGGCGGGGCGGCGGGGGCGGGCGCGGGCAGGGGGTGCATGTCGGCCTCCGGAGAAGGGGAGAGGGATTCGCCGGGTTCAACGAGCCGCCCCCCTCGACGTGCACGGCGGTTTCGGCCGCGCGACGGCCGGTCCCGCCCGGCCACCCCGCCCACCTGCGGATACCGGGGAGTAGGGTGAAGCGTGTCCGACCGCCCCGCCCCCGAAAGGCCGCCCATGAGCGAGCAGACCGCCGCCCCCGTCGTCCGCCGTGTCGACGAGCGGCACCGGTACGAGATCCTCGTCGACGGGGCGCGGGCCGGACTGACCGCGTACCGGGACCGCGACGACCGCAGGGTGTTCTTCCACACCGAGGTCGACGAGGCCTACGCGGGCCAGGGCCTCGCCGGCATTCTCGTCAAGGAGGCGCTGGAGGACGTGCGCGCCTCCGGGATGCGGATCGTGCCCGTCTGCCCGTACGTCGCCAAGTTCCTCAAGAAGCACGAGGAGTTCGCGGACATCACCGACGCGGTCACCCCCGAGGTCCTCCAGTGGCTGGACGCGCGCCTGGGGCGTTAGCCCCCTCCGGCGGGCCGCCGGTTCCCCGGGGCGACGCGCCCGTCCCCGTCCTCTCCGCCGCCCCGGTTCCCCGCGCGTCCCGGACCCGCCCGCCCGGGTGGTCCAGGCGTGGCCGGGACGGTCGTCGCCGGTGTCCTCGACGATCCCCCCCCGACCACCGTGTCGCCGGGCGGTGTTCAGACGCCGCCCGGCCCCGGGACCAGCCGGGCGCGCTCGTTGCGGTCCCAGCCGGACCACAGCGCGTCGTCCTCGCAGTAGCCGCAGCCCGGGCCGAAGAAGAAGCCGCGCGCGTTCTCGTCGCCCATCAGCCAGAACCGCAGCCACGCGGTGGTCGGTGCGCGGAAGGCGCCCCCGTCCCCGATGGACGACAGATGACCGGCGCCCCGCACCTCCCCGTACACGGCGGGCAGGTGGCCCGAGTCGCGGTACAGCGCCTTCACCAGCGCCGGCCACACCGTGAGGTCACGCTGCCCGGCGAGGTAGAAGACCGGTACGTCGGTGAGGTCGGGGTCCGTCAGCGGCCCCGGCTGGATCGGGACGGCGGTGTCCACGCGCGCGTCGACCGCCGCGTTCACGGCCGCCGCCCCGCCCTGCGAGTGCCCGGCCGAACCGATGTGCGCCAGGTCGACCCTGCCGAAGTACTCGCTGCCCGGGTCGGCGTTCCGCCGCTCCAGCACGTCGATGCCGGCCCGCATGCTGATCGCGAAGTTCGAGGTGGGGGTGTTGGCCGCGGCGACGATGAAGCCGTGGCTCGCCCAGTGCCGCAGCAGCGAGCTGTAGATCCCGGGCACGGCCCCCGTACCGTTCCCCCAGATCACCACCGGGTGCCGTTCGCCCGACGCCCCCATCGTGCGCGGGTGGTAGAAGGTGTGCACCGCCTCGATGTCGACGTCCACCTCGTAGGGACCGGGCTGGTCCCACGCGGTGCCGACCGACGGGATCCCGCCGGCCGTCGCCGGGGCGGCGGACTCCGCCGTCGCGGCGGGTGTCGTGCCGAGCATCAGCAGCACGCCCAGCAGCAGACCGCCCAGCAGGCGGCTCGTTCTCCCTGGCATGGGAACTCCTCCGTGGTTCCGTGAGGTCGCGCGTCCTCGCGACCGTGGCCAGGGACATCGTGGAGCGGCCCGGCCCGCGTGTCTGTGCGCGCGGGCCCAGTCCTGCGCGGGCCCGTCTGTGCATCTGCCCAGACCGACGACGCCGGCCGCCGGCCGGTGCGCGCCCTCCCCGAGGGGCCGGCGGCGCGTACGGCCCGCCGACGGCCACCGGCCCCGCCACGCCGCCCGTGAACTCCCGGTCGAGGAAGCGGAGCCCGCGTTGACGCCCGCTGTTGACGTGGGTGACGGCGGGGGCGGGTTGTCAAGAGGGGGCGGACGAGGTCGGCATGGCCGGAACGCGTGCCGTCCGATCGGGGCGCCGTCGTGCCCCACCACCCCCCACCGGCCCGCTTGTCGCCCCGCCTCCCCGGCAGGTGGCGGAAAGCCGCCCGAGCAGGCGGTAAACCACACTCCAAACAAGATCACTGCATCGAGGTAATGCCCCTCGGCTCGCCGGGCGGACCGTGCTGACGGGCCGTTACTGTTCCCCGGGTCTGGACGGATGACCAGACCACCTCCCTCCATTCCTCCCCTTCGACCGGTCCGGCGTGCCGCCGTGCCCGGTCACCACCCTCGCTAAGGAGAGACCGGTCCGATGACCGTCGACACCAGCCCGGAAGCCCAGGCGGCGCCCCCGCAGCAGTCCCTCAGCACCCACGCCGCGCGGAACCTCGCCACCACCACCAAGTCCGCCCCCCAGATGCAGGAGATCACCTCCCGCTGGCTGCTGCGGACGCTCCCCTGGGTGGAGACCAAGGGCGGCGCCTACCGGGTCAACCGGCGGCTCAGCTACACCGTCGGCGACGGCCGGGTGGAGTTCGTCCAGGACGGCGCCACCGTCCGCGTGATCCCCCGCGAGCTCGGCGAACTCGCCCTGCTCCGCGGCTTCGAAGACGTCGACGTGCTCACCGCGCTCGCCGACCGCTGCGTCCAGCGCGACTTCTCCGCCGGCGACATCATCGTCACCCGGGGCAACGCGGCCGGCGAGATCCACCTCCTCGCCCACGGCCGCGTCAGCCAGACCTCCGAGGGCCCCTACGGCGACGACGTCGCCGTCGCGGTGCTCGGCGACGGCGACCGCTTCGGTGAGAACGCGCTGCTCGACGCCGACGCCACCTGGGACTACACGGCCACCGCCGAGACCGCCGGCACCCTCCTCTCCCTCTCCCGCGCCGACTTCGCCGCGGTCATGGCGAACTCCCCGGCCCTCCAGGCCCACATCGAGGCGTTCTCCAGCCTCCCCGACCAGGCGCAGAACAAGCACGGCGAGGCCGAGATCGCCATGTCCTCCGGGCACATCGGCGAGGCCGTGCTCCCCGGCGCCTTCGTGGACTACGAGCTCAAGCCGCGCGAGTACGAGCTCTCCGTCGCGCAGACCATCCTCAAGGTCCACACCCGCGTCGCCGACCTCTACAACGGCCCGATGAACCAGACGGAGGAGCAGCTCCGTCTGACCATCGAGGCCCTGCGCGAGCGCCAGGAGCACGAGCTCGTCAACAACCGCGAGTTCGGCCTCCTGCACAACGCCGACTTCAAGCAGCGCATCCAGACCCACTCCGGCCCGCCCACCCCGGACGACATGGACGAGCTGCTCAGCCGCCGCCGGGGCACCAAGCTCTTCCTCGCCCACCCGCGCACCATCGCCGCCATCGGACGCGAGTTCAACGCCCGCGGGCTCTACCCGGACCACGTCGACCTCGGCGGACAGTCCGTCCCCGCCTGGCGCGGCGTCCCGATCCTGCCCTGCAACAAGATCCCGATCACCAAGGAGCAGACCAGCTCCATCATCGCCATGCGTACCGGCGAGGAGAACCAGGGCGTCATCGGCCTCCGCCAGACCGGCATCCCGGAGGAGTTCGAGCCCGGCCTCTCCGTCCGCTTCATGGGCATCAGCGAGCAGGCGATCATGTCCTACCTCGTCACCACGTACTACTCCGCCGCCGTCCTCGTCCCCGACGCCCTCGGCGTGATGGAGAACGTGCAGATCGCCCGCCGCCGCGACTGACACCCCCTGTCCGTCCCGGATCCGGGACGGACCACCCCACCCAGCAAGGAGCTGACGGATGCCCGACCCCGGGCTCTCCCCCCTGCCGGCGCACCTGCCCGCGGCGGCGGCCCGCCTCGGGGCCGACGTCCTCGCCCGTGCCCTCGCCGGCCCGGCCACCGAGGCGCCCGTGCCGCCGGCCGCGCCCCGCTGGATCCCCGGCGGGCCCAGCGGGCTCGGCACGGCGAGCGTCTCGTTCGCCCGCCCGGCGCCGGGAGCGGTGCCGGACGTCCTCCCGGACCTCTCCGGACCGCCGTCCGCCGCCCCCTCGGCGGCGGAGGGGCGGCCCATCCCGGGCCTCTACTTCCACCCGGTCCCCGACCCCGACCCCGTCCGGGTGGACGAGGTCAGCCGCCGGATCAAGGACTGGGCCCTGGACGAGGTCCAGCTCTACCCGGACGAATGGGAGGGGCAGTTCGACGGCTTCTCCGTCGGGCGCTACATGGTGGCCTGCCACCCGGACGCCCCGACCGTCGACCACCTCATGCTCGCCACCCGGCTCATGGTCGCGGAGAACGCCGTCGACGACTGCTACTGCGAGGACCACGGCGGCTCGCCCATCGGTCTCGGCGGACGCCTCCTGATGGCGCACACCGCGCTCGACCCCCTCCACACCACCCCGGAGTACGCGCCGGCGTGGGCGGACTCGCTCGGTTCGGACGCCCCGCGCCGCGCCTACCGCTCCGCCATGGACTACTTCGTCCGCGCGGCCTCGCCCTCCCAGTCCGACCGCTTCCGGCACGACATGGCCCGGCTCCACATGGGCTACCTCGCCGAGGCGGCCTGGGCCGAGACCGACCACGTGCCCGAGGTGTGGGAGTACCTGGCGATGCGCCAGTTCAACAACTTCCGCCCCTGTCCCACCATCACCGACACCGTCGGCGGCTACGAACTGCCGGCGGACCTGCAAGCCCGGCCGGAGATCCAGCGGGTCATCGCCCTCGCGGGCAACGCGACGACCATCGTCAACGACCTGTACTCCTACACCAAGGAGCTCTCCAGCCCCGGCGTCCACCTCAACCTGCCGGTGGTGCTCGCGGAGCGAGAGAAGCTCTCCGAGCGCGACGCCTACCTCAAGGCGGTCGAGGTCCACAACGACCTCATGCACGCCTTCGAGGCCGCCGCCGCCGAGGCGGCCGTCACCTTCCCCGTCCCCACCGCGCTGCGCTTCCTGAAGGGCGTCGCCACCTGGGTCGACGGCAACCACTACTGGCACCAGACCAACACGTTCCGCTACAGCCTGCCCGACTTCTGGTAGGCCCGACTTCCGAAATGGATTCCTCTGTGACCACCGAGCTGACCTCCACCGACGCCACCGCGACCATTCCCGGCCCGGCGACGCCGTACCAGGGCGACATCGCCCGCTACTGGAACGCCGAGGCGCGGCCCGTGAACCTGCGCCTCGGTGACGTGGACGGCCTCTACCACCACCACTACGGCATCGGCGCCGTCGACCACGCCTCCCTCGGCACCCCCGAGGACAGCGAGTACGAGAAGAAGCTCATCGCCGAGCTGCACCGGCTGGAGTCCGCCCAGGCCGAGGTCCTCCTCGACCACCTCGGCACCGTCACCCCCGCCGACACCCTCGTCGACGCCGGCTGCGGCCGCGGCGGATCGAGCGTCATGGCGCACCAGCGCTTCGGCTGCCACGTCCGCGGCGTCACCCTCTCCTCCACCCAGGCCGAGTTCGGCAACAACCGGGCCCGCGAGCTGGGCATCGACGACCACGTCAGCGCCCACGTCTGCAACATGCTCGACACCCCGTTCGAGAAGGGCTCCGTCACCGCCTCCTGGAACAACGAGTCCAGCATGTACGTCGACCTCGACGACCTGATGGCCGAGCACTCCCGCTTCCTCAAGGTCGGCGGCCGGTACGTCACCATCACCGGCTGCTGGAACCCGAAGTACGGCCAGCCCTCCAAGTGGGTCTCCCAGATCAACGCCCACTTCGAGTGCAACATCCACTCGCGCCGCGAGTACCTGAAGGCGATGGCCGACAACCGCCTGGTGCCCCAGGCCGTCATCGACCTGACCCCCGACACGCTGCCCTACTGGGAGCTGCGCGCCACCTCGTCGCTGGTCACCGGCATCGAGGAGGCGTTCATCGAGTCGTACAAGGACGGCTCCTTCCAGTACGTGCTGATCGCCGCCGACCGCGTCTGATCCCCGCGCGGCCGGTCACCGGGCCGGGCCCGTCCACCGCGACGGGCCCGGCCCTCCGCCGTCCGCCGCCCGCGCCGCGTTCCACCCGGCCAGTTCCGCCGGGCGGTCGGTGATCACTCCGTCCACGCCGAGGGCGGCCAGCGCCCGCCAGCGCGCCGGGTCGTCCACCGTCCACACGTTCACCGACACCCCGGCCCCGTGCAGCTCCGCCACCACGCCCGGCCGGGCGGACAGGCCCCCGTCCGACACGTTGTACGCGCTCAGGCCCAGCTCCTCCGCCACCGCGACCGGATCCGCGTCGAGCCGGTCGCGCAGCAGCGCCCGCGGCAGCTCCGGCGCCAGCTTCCGCACGTGCCGCAGCGACGCCACGTCGAAGCTCTGCACCACCACCCGGTCCGCCATCCGCTCCCCGCGCACCTCGCGGACGATCCGGGCCACCTCCGCCTCCGAGTGCGGCCCCTTGACCTCCAAGAGCAGCCGGCCGCCCCGCTCCCGCAGGTCCGCCAGCTGCGCGGCGAGCGTCGGGACCCGGGCGCCCGCGAAGGCCGGGGCGAACCAGGAACCCGCGTCCAGCGCGTCCAGCCGCGCGGAGGAGAGCGAACCCACCCGGCCCGTGCCGTCGGTCGTCCGGTCCACCGTCGCGTCGTGCATCACGTACGGCACCCCGTCCAGGCTCGGCCGGACGTCGTTCTCGATCCACTCCGCCCCGCCCCGGCGGGCCACCTCGCCCGCGACCAGCGTGTTCTCGGGCGCCGCCGAGGAGGCGCCCCGGTGGGCGATCACCGTCAGGCCGGCGACGGGGCCGGCCGCGGGGACGGCGGGAGCCGGCACGGAGGCCGCCCCCAGGAGGGCGGCGGCGAGCGCGGCGCAGGCGACCGCGGTGCGGTGGCGGAGTCGTACGGGAGTCACGGCCGGCGAGCCTACCGCCGCCCGCGGCGCCCGGGCCGCGACGCACCGGAGCCGAACCCCTAGGTGATTCGTCCGGGTCTGCGGCACCGTGGGAGCACGCCCGGAGCCGAGCCATCGGGGGACCACGGCCGGGCGGAGCAGACAGGGGGAACACGACCATGGACCACGGGACGAGTCCGAGACCCGGCACCCCGCGCGCGACCGCGGAACAGGAGCGGCCGGGGCGCGGCCGGGGCGTGCTCGAAGGGGCCTTCGCCCTGCTCGACGCCCTGCACCGATGCGGCGACGAGGCCGGCGTCACCGAACTGGCCCTCGCCTGCGGGGTGCCGAAGGGCAGCGCCCACCGGCTGCTCGACCAGCTGGTCGTCGTCGGCGCGGTCGAGCGGCGCGGCTCGCGCTACCGCGTCGGCCCGCAGCTCTACCGGCTGGGCCAGGCCTGGGAGCCGCATCCGGGGCTGCGGCTCGCCGCCCGGCTGCCCGTGCAGCGGCTGCGCGCCGCGACCGGCGCCAGCGTCGTCCTCGCCGTGCTGCGCGAGGACCGGGCCCTCGTCGTCGCCTCGGCCCCGGGCGAGCTGGAGCCGCTGGTCCCGGTACGGAACGGCACCGCGTTCCGCCTCGACACCGCCGCGGGCACCGCCCTGCGCGGCCCGCTCGCCGGCGGGCCGGTCCTCGACCGGGAGGACGTGATGGACGGGGTGTGCTGCGCCGCCTTCCCCGTACGCGGCCGGGACGGGCGGACCGTCGCCGCGCTGGCCGCCATGGTGCCGGCCGGACGGCGGCTCGACGCGCTCGCCGGGGCCGTCGCCGACGCCGGGGCCGCCCTCGGCCGTGCCCTGGCCCGGGGCGTACCGCACCGCGCGGTCCCGCCGGCCGCACTCGCCCCGTAGCCCGACCGGCTCTCCCGCGACGGCGTTCCGTTGAGCGGAACGCGCGTAGAACGGGGCGGGGGAGGAGCGGCACAGTAGGGGACGTGCCGGGGGAACGGCACGGAAGAGAAGCGAACGAACACCTTCGGGGGAGACCACACCATGCGCAAGAACCGGGCCGCACGCATCGCCGCCACCACCCTCCTCGGACTCGGCAGCCTCGGCGCCTTCGCCGGCACCGCCCACGCCGAGCCGATCGACTACGTGCGGATCGAACTCGTCGAGCTGCACTGCCAGAAGAACAGCGAGGGCGACCACGACGAGGCCTATCTGAAGATCACCGACGCCAACGGCAACGCCGTCAAGGTCTGGCCGGGCAACGGCGTCAAGTACCAGACCATGGGCACCGGTTACGTGCGCTCCATGGCCGACGGCAACAGCAGCGCCGCCCTCATCCTCGGCAAGGAGCAGGCCCGCACCCTGACCCTGTGGGACTACGACTCCACCAGCGGCGACGACAAGCTCGGCGCCACCCTCGTCACCGGCAGCGAGGTCGGCGCCGAGACCCAGTGGCGCAGCGTCGAGGGCTCCGGCGGCGTGTACGTCATCGGCTACCGCGTCGTCGACATCTGACAGGTGGTCACACACGCCCGAGGGCCGTACCGGTGAACTCCGGTACGGCCCTCGGGTCGTGGATCAGACCGCGTCGGGCGCGTGCAGCTCGCCCGAGCGCGCCACCCGCGCGTACCAGCGGGCGCTGGTCTTCGGAGTGCGCTCCAGGGTGTCGTAGTCCACCCGGACCATCCCGAACCGCTTCGCGTAGCCGTACGCCCACTCGAAGTTGTCGAGCAGCGACCAGAGGAAGTAGCCGCGGACGTCGACGCCGTCGGCCATCGCCCGGTGCACCGCCTCCAGGTGCGCGTGGACGAAGGCGGTGCGCTCGGGGTCGTGGACCCCGCCCTCGTCGCCGACCACGTCCTCGTACGCGGCGCCGTTCTCGCTGATCACCAGCGGCAGCCCCGGGTACGCCGCGGAGGTCCGGCGCAGCAGGTCGTACAGGCCGCTCGGGTCGACCGGCCACCCCATCGCGGTCCGCTCGCCGGGCGCGCGGTGGAAGGCGACCGAGTCGGCGCCCGGCCACGGCGAGTGGGCGCTGTCGCCGTGCCCGTCGTCCTGCGGCTTCTCCTCGCCCTCGGCGACGTGCGCCACCAGGGTGGGGGAGTAGTAGTTGATGGCGAGGAAGTCGAGCGGCTGGTTGGCCGTCGCCGTGTCGCCCTCGTGGACGAAGGACCAGTCGGTGAGGTGCCGGGTGTCGGCGATCAGGTCCTCGGGGTAGGCGCCCTCCAGCATCGGGCCGAGCCAGACGCGGTTGCCGACGGCGTCGATGCGGCGGGCCGCCTCCACGTCCTCGGCGGAGGTGCTGCGCGGGCGGACCTCGTGCAGGTTGAGCGAGACGGAGATCTGCCGGTCCGCCGGCAGCGAGGCGCGCAGCGCCTGGACGGCGAGGCCGTGCCCGAGGTTGAGGTGGTGGGCGGCGCGCAGCGAGGCGACCGGGTCGGTGCGGCCGGGGGCGTGCACCCCGGAGCCGTAGCCGAGGAAGGCGCTGCACCAGGGCTCGTTGAGCGTGGTCCACCGCTTGACGCGGTCGCCGACGGCGTCGGCGACGATCCCCGCGTACTCCGCGAAGCGCTCGGCCGTGGCGCGCTCGGGCCAGCCGCCCGCGTCCTCCAGCTCCTGCGGCAGGTCCCAGTGGTAGAGCGTCAGCGCCGGCTCGATGCCGGCGGCGAGCAGCTCGTCCACCAGCGACCGGTAGAAGTCCAGGCCCTTCTGGACGGCGGGACCCCGGCCGGTGGGCTGGACGCGGGACCAGGAGACGGAGAACCGGTAGGCGTTCAGGCCGAGTTCGGCCATGAGCGCGACGTCCTCGCGGAACCGGTGGTAGTGGTCGACGGCCACGTCTCCGGTGTGGCCCTCGAAGACCTTGCCGGGGGTGTGGGAGAAGGTGTCCCAGATGGACGGGGTGCGGCCGTCCTCACGGGCCGCCCCCTCGATCTGGTAGGCGGCGGTCGCCGCGCCCCAGAGGAAGTCGGAGGGGAACGAGCGGGTGGCGGTGAGCGGCCGGGTCTCGGACGCGGTCATAGGAGGGCGCTCCCAACGCGGGGTACGGGTCGGTCCGTTCGGGTCCGGCGACTGCGGCGGACCCGTACGGCCGACGGGAATGCGGTACGGAGAGGGGTGGGGCGGGTCAGCTCTTGACCGCGCCGGCGGTGATGCCGCCCACGATGTGCTTGCCCAGGAAGGCGAAGACGAGGAGCAGCGGCACGGTCGATATCAGCGCGCCGGTCAGGACGATCGCGTGGTCGACGGTGTGGTTGCCCGCGCCGAGGCCGGCGAGCGCGACCTGGAGGGTCGGACTGCCGTCCGGGGTGAGCGCGATGAACGGCCAGAAGAAGTCGTTCCAGGCCTGCACGAAGACGAGCATGCCGAGCACCGCCATGGCCGGGCGGGCCACCGGGAAGACCACGTGCCAGATGATCCGCAGGCTGTGCGCCCCGTCCATGCGGGCCGCCTCGACCAGCTCGACGGGGAGCGCCTCGACGAGGAACTGGCGCATGAAGAAGACGCCGAAGGCCGCGACGAGCGAGGGCAGGACGACCGACTGGAGCTGGTCGAACCAGCCGAGGTCGGTGATGATCTGGTAGAGCGGGATGACGCTGAGCTGCGGCGGGATCGTCATCGTGGCGACCACCAGGGAGAGCAGCATGCCGCGCCCCTTGAAGGGCAGCTTGGCGAAGGCGAAGCCGGCGAGCGTGGAGAAGAGGACGGTGGAGGCGGCCACCAGGCTCGCCACGATCGTCGTGTTGACCAGTGCCTCGCCCATGTCGACCTGGTCCCAGGCGAAGCTGAGGTTGTCGAGCAGACGGGAGCCGGGCAGCAGCGGCGCCGGGGCCTGGACCACGCGGTCGCCGGTGTGCGAGGCGGCGACCACGTTCCAGTACAGCGGGAAGAGCGAGACCACCGTGGCGACGATCAGGAGCACGTAGGTGAGGGGTCCGGCGTGGTGCTGTCGGCCCGCCGTCTGGCGGAAGCGGCGGCGCGGCGGGCGGCCCCCGGCGGTCTTGGGCTCGACGGCGGGCGTGGTGTCGAGGGTGCGGGCCATGGTTCAGTCCCCCAGCTTCGTGCGGTTGCGGCGGGAGACGAGGGCCTGGATGCCGCCGACGAGCAGCAGGAGCGCCAGCATGACCCAGGCGATCGCCGAGGCGGAACCCAGCGCGCCGGTGATCCAGCCCTTCTCGTACATCAGGAGGCTCAGCGTCTGGAACTGGTGGCCGCTGCCGCCGCTGATGCCGACGCTGCCGCCGAAGAGCATGGGCTCGCCGAAGAGCTGGGTGGCGCCGATGGTGGAGACGATGATCGTGAAGAAGATCGTCGGCCGGATGGAGGGGATGGTGACGCTGATGAACTGGCGCCAGCGGGACGCGCCGTCCAGCGAGGCGGCCTCGTAGAGGTCCTGCGGCACGGCCTGCATGGCGGCCAGGTAGATCAGCGCGTTGTAGCCGGTCCAGCGCCAGGTGACGATGACGGAGATCGCGATCTGCGCCGGCCACTGGGAGTTCTTCCAGTCGATCGGCCCGATCCCGACCCAGTCCAGGACGCCGTTGATCATCCCGTAGTCGGTGTTGAAGAGCTGGGCGAAGACCAGGGTCGCCGCCGCGATCGAGGTGGCGTACGGGGCGAGGATGGCGACCCGGAAGAAGCCGCGGCCGCGGAGCTTGTAGTTCAGCAGGTGGGCGAGGCCGAGGGCCATCAGCAGCTGCGGGACGGTGGAGATGACACCGATGGTGAAGGTGTTGAAGAGCGCGTTCCAGAAGAACTCGCTGGTGGCGAGGTCGGTGTAGTTCTCCAGGCCCTTCCACTCGGGGGTGCCGCCGAGCTCGACCCGGTTGAGCGAGAGCCAGCCCGTGTAGATCAGCGGGAAGAGGCCGAAGGCGGCGAAGGTGAGGAAGAAGGGGGTGATGAAGACGTACGGGATCGCCTTGACGTCCCAGCGGTACAGAGTGCTGCGCCAGCCGCCCGGGGCGGGGCGGCGTCGCCGGCCGCGCGGGGCGGGCGGGGAGGGCGGTGCGGCGGGCGGCGGGGTGCCGCCCTGCGTCGCCCTTACGGAGGTGGCCACGGGTGGCGTCCTTCCAGGTCGATGCGTGCGGTGGTGCGGACGGTGCCGGCCCGCCGCCGACAGGTGGCGGCGGGCCGGCACGCGGTCCCCGCTACTGGGCGATCTTGTCGTCGACCAGCTTCTTGACGTTCTCCCAGGCCTTGGCCGGGTCGGTGCCCCGCTGCTCGATGTCGAGGATGCCGTTGTCGGTGAGGAAGGTCTTCACCTGGCCGTCGTAGCGGCTGATGACGGCGGGGGTGATGCCGGCCGCCGCCGAGGAGAAGATCTTGCCGACCGGGGTGTCACCGAAGTACGGCAGCTTGGCGTTCTGCACCGCGGGGGAGAGGAGGGTGTCCTTGGAGGACGGGATGTTGCCGTTCACCGCGAAGACCTTGGCGTGCTGCTCGGGGGCGGTCAGCCAGGCCGCGAGCTCGGCGGCCTCCTTCGGGTGCTTGCTCGCCTTGGGGACGCCCAGGAAGGCGCCGCCCCAGTTGCCGGCGACGGGCGGCGCGGCGATGTCCCACTTGCCCTGGTTGGCGGGACCGGCCTGGTCCTTGATGATGCCGGTCATCCAGGACGGGCAGGCGACGGTGGCGAACTTCGAGTTCTTGAAGGCCGCGTTCCAGGTGCCCGCCTCGTCGAACTGGCGCAGCTTGGCGGTGAGTCCGCCCTCGGCGGCCTTGACGCCGAGCTCCCAGGCCTTCTTCACGCCGGGGCTGTTCTCCCAGTCGAGCTTGCCGCTGGAGTCGGCGTACTGGACGGGGTCGCTGGAGAGCACCGCGTTGAAGAGGCCGCTGGCGGAGTCGTGGAAGGCGGTGCCGGCGGGGGCCTTCTTCTTGTACGTCTCGCCGACCGTGAGGAACTTCGCCCAGTCGCCGCTCCACAGCTTGGCGACCTCGTCGCGCTCGGTGGGCAGTCCGGCCTTGGCGAAGAGGTCCTTGTTGTAGCAGACCGCCATGGGGCCGATGTCGGTGCCGAGGCCGATGACCTTGCCGTCGGCGGTGGTGGCCTGCTTGACCTTCCAGTCGAGGAACTTGGAGGTGTCGGCGCCGCCCTCCTTGACGACGTCCAGCCACTTGCCGGCCAGGGTGGGGCCGGTCGCCTCGGCGATGTAGCCGACCTCGATCGCCTGGACGTCGGCGACGCCGCTGTTCTGGGAGAGGCGCAGCTTCAGGGTGTCCCAGTACTTCTGACCGTCGGAGACGTTCGACTCCTCGATCTTGATGTTCGGGTGGAGCCGCTCGTACTCGGCGTAGAGCTTCGCGCCGGTCTTGTTGTCGTAGCCGAACGAGCCGAAGGTGCCGACGCGCAGGGTGATCTTCCCGCCGTCCTTCCCGGCCTCGTCGTCCTTGTCGCTTCCGCAACCGGTGAGCAGGACCGTGCCGGTCACCACTGCGGCGACCGCCGCGGTGGCCGTGCGGCGTCCGCGTCTGCTGCTGGAAGTGCCCATTCCACTCTCCTCGTCCAAGGTGGTGCTCGTTGTGCGCCAAGAGGTCCGGCCGGCTGCTCGCGGCTCGGCGGGCCCTGCCGGGACCTGATGCAGGCTGCGCCGCCCCCTGATGGGAGCGCTCCCACGTCGTTGCCGGAAGGTTGCCGCCGGGTGGGTGGGGGTGTCAAGAGATGAACGCGGATTCGTTACCGGAAGGTGTTCGGCGGGTTTCCGGAGGCACCGGCGCCGGTCTTCGCGTCATCTCCTGAACGCACGCGTGGCGGATTCGCGTCGCCGTACTCTAGGGTGGGAGCGCTCCCATCCCGGTGTGCCCCCTGGGCCCTTCTCCGGCGCGGCCGCTCCGCCCCGCGGAGGGCCCGCCCCACCGAGGCCCTGGCGAGCCGCACGAGGTCCGACGAGGGGAGTACGGCGACGGTGAACGGACGGCAGAACAGCAGACCCACCCTGGAGCAGGTCGCGGCCCGCGCCGGGGTCGGCCGGGGCACCGTCTCGCGGGTCATCAACGGTTCCCCGCGCGTCAGCGAGCAGACCCGCGCCGCCGTGGCCCGGGCCGTCGCCGAACTCGGCTACGTACCGAACCAGGCCGCCCGCGCGCTCGCCGGCAGCCGCACGGACGCCGTCGCCCTCGTCATCCCCGAGGCCGAGGCCCGGCTCTTCGCCGAGCCCTACTTCCTCGACCTCATCCGCGGCGTCAGCGCCGAACTGGCGGAGGCCGACAAGCAGCTGCTGCTCACCCTGGTGCGCAGCGAACAGGAGCGCCAGCGCTTCGAGCAGTACCTCGCCGCCCAGCGCGTCGACGGCGTCCTGCTCTCCTCCGTCCACGGCGACGACCCGCTCCCCGACCGCGTCCGCGAGCTCGGCATCCCGGTCGTCATGAACGGCCGCCGCTCCGAGGCCGAATCCGTCCCCTACGTCGACTCCGACAACATCGGCGCGGGCCGCGCCGCCGTGGCCCACCTCGTCGGCCGCGGCCGGCAGCGGATCGCGACCGTCACCGGCCCCCTGGACATGTACGTGGCCAGGGCCCGCCTCGGCGGCTACCGGGCCGGCCTGGCGGAGGCGGGACACGCCCCCGACGAGGGCCTGGTCGCGGCCGGGGACTTCACCGAGGACGGCGGCCACGCGGCCATGCGCGGCCTCCTGGAGCGCCGCCCCGACCTGGACGCGGTCTTCGCCGCCTCCGACGTCATGGCCGCCGGAGCCCGGGCCGCGCTCCGCGAGGCGGGCCGCCGGGTCCCGGACGACGTGGCCCTCGTCGGCGTCGACGACTCCCCGGTGGCCCGCCTCATGGACCCCCCGCTCACCAGCGTCCGCCAGCCCATCGAGGAGATGGGCCGCACCATGGCCCGCATGCTCCTCGCCGACGCGTCGGGCACCGGGGAGGACTCCCCGAGGCGCGTCCTCCCGACGGAGCTGGTGGTCCGCGCGTCCTGCTGAGAACGGCCCGCGAGCCGAAACCGGCACGCGGGCCGAGAACGGCGTGCGGGCGGGAACCGGTACGTGGGCTGAGAACGGCATGCGGGCGAGAACCGGTACATGGGCCGAAAACGGCATACGGGCCGAGAACGGCGTGTGAGCCGAAACCGGTACGCGGGCGGGAACCGGTACGCGGGCGTAGGACGGCATGCGAGAGGCCGGACGGGGTTCCCGGGCCCGTCCGGCCTTGGTCGTTTCCTCACGGGGGCGCCGTCCCGGTCCCGCCGGGCCGGGAGTGGCGCCCCCCGCGAGGGGCTACAGCGCCGGGTACGCGTTCTTCATGAGCTCCTGGAACTGGGCCGAGAACCACTGGCCCGAGATCGGGGCGTCGGGGAGGGAACCGGACATGCTGTTGCCGTTACGGGCGTTGCCCGTGTACGTCGGGTCGCACATGCGGTCGAAGCCCTTGCCCTCGTTGTTCGGGATCTCCTTCGACGCACCGTCGGACTCGCCCGGGGGCTTCATCCAGACGTACGCGTCGATGCCCGCGGCGGGGGCCGCCTGGGGACGCTCGCCGAGGCCGGCGCCGGACTGGTTGCACCAGTTGCCGAGGTGGATGCGACGGTCGTAGCGGCCGCCGTTCACGTAGGTGTCGACGCTGGTCAGGGCGCCCGGGCCGGTGGGCCGGGCGGTGCCGCCCCAGCCGTTGCGGGAGGTGTCGATCAGCATGCCGAGCTTGCTGTCGAAGCCGAGGGAGACGAGCTTGTCGCGCATCGCCTGGGCGTAGGACAGCTCGTCGGTGTACCAGTTCCAGTCCACCCACTTCGAGGTGCGGACCGAGGTGCCGTTGACGCTGTCGGAGATCTTGAAGTGGTCCTCCTTCAGCGCGCTGTAGTTGGCCGTGTTCACGATGAAGCCGTGGACGTTGGAGACCGTGGAGCCCTCGGCGGTCGCGGCCTGCTTGAACAGCTCGGCGGAGGGGCCGAAGTTGGAGTCCCAGCCCAGCCAGCCGTGGTGGCCCGCGTCGACGTAGTTGTAGACGTTGCCGATCGCGCCGAGCTTGTTGAGCGCGTAGCCGACGCCCTTGATGTAGTTGCCGTTCTCCTTCATCACGTTGCAGTTGGCGGTCTCGGTGGGACGGCCGGCGACGTTGGTGACGAGGTTCGGCAGCGAGTCGATCTCGACCGTGGTGACGATCCGCAGGCCCGCGTACTTCGGGTCGGCCAGGATCGTCGCGATCGGGTCGATGTACTGCGACTTGTACTTGTCGATCTCCGTCGGGCCCAGCTCGCCGTTGGAGGCGAGCGCGGCACAGTCACGGCCGGGCAGGTTGTAGATGACCAGCTGGACGACCAGCTCGCCGGAACCCTTCTGCACCAGGGCCTCGTCGAGGTGGTCGCGCAGGCCCATGCCGCCGTTGACGCCGGCGATGGCGGCGGTGCGGTCCAGCCACACACCGGTGGGCTGGTTCGAGATCCGGCTGCCGCCCGGCTCGGCCGCGGCCTTCGCACGCCACTCGGGGTTGACGTACACCTTGGCGCCCGCGTACGGGTTGTCCGCCTTCTGGCCGGCCGGCGGCGGGGTGGTCGGCGGCGTCGTGGGCGGGGTGGTCGGCGGCGTGGTCGGCGGGTCCGTCGGCTGGGTGGTGGTGTTGCAGGTGACGCCGTTCAGCTTGAAGGTGGCGGGCACCGCGTTGGTGCCGCTGTAGGAGCCGTTGAAGCCGAAGGAGGTCGAGGCACCGGTCGCGAGCGTGCCGTTGTAGGACAGGCTCTTGGCGGTGACGGCGGCGCCGGACTGGGTGATGGTGGCGTTCCAGCCCTGGGTCACCTGCTGGTTGCCGGCGTAGGACCACTCCAGGGTCCACGAGGACGTCGGGTCACCGGTGTTGGTGATGGCGACGTTGGCGCCGAAGCCGGTGTTCCACTGGTTGGTGATGGTGTAGTCGACCTTGCAGCCCGGGGTGGCTGCGCCGGCGGTGGCGCCGAAGACCGTGGCGGTCGCTCCGGTCGCGGTGATGAGGCCGAGGGCCGCCAGAAGGGCGGTACGGCTGGTGCGGCTCATGGGGGTGGTGGTTCCTTTCGGGGGATTGTTCCGAGGTACGGGACTGGCGGAGGTCACGGGACGAGTGCGCGCAGGTGATCGCGCAGCCCGATCCCGAACGCGGTGGGTGTGCCGTCGTACGAACTGATCAGCGCGGGACCGGAGTTGCAGTTCCAGGTGTTCCAGGTCCAGCCCAGGTACGAGAGGCCGCGGTCGTCGAACCACTTCATGACGCGGTCGATGAACGCGTGTCCGCAGGTGTTCTCACCGATCTCGCCCGCCAGCAGGGGAACCTGCGCGGCCACGGGGGCGAGGGTGTCGTTCCAGCACGTCTCGGTGGAGCAGGTGTTGAAGTTGTAGACGTGCCAGGCGGCGGCCAGATTCGCCGCCGGGTCGGTGGGGCGGTACGTCAGCCACTGGCTGAGGTCGTTGGAGTACGCGAGGCCCGGGACGAGAACCAGGTTCTTCGCTCCGGTGCCGCGGACGGCGTCCAACAGGTCCTGCATGCCGGCGACCTCGTACCCGATGCCCGGGCAGGTGCCGCCGTCGCGCCAGCAGGTCCATGCCTGGGTCGCGGTGGAGGTGGCCCGGTCCGGATAGGGCTCGTTGAAGAGGTCGAAGACGACCCGCTTGTCGTTCTTGAAGGTGTCGGCGACCGAGGTCCAGAACGCCGGGGTGTACTGGGCGTTCGGCATCGGCTTCTGGCAGGTGGCGTGCACGTCGGCGCAGCCCGAGGAGTTGCCGGTGTACTGGCCGTGCGTCCAGTGCAGCTCGACGACCGGGGTCATGCCGTGGGCCAGGACCTTGGTCACCAGGTCCTTGACGGCGTTGACGTAGTTGGCGCCCCGGTACTCGGGCTTGACGTTGTCCAGGCCGAGCCAGCACTCCTCGTTGAGGGGGATGCGGACCGTGTTGGCCTTCCAGTCGGCGATCGCCTTGACGGAGGCGTCGTCGGCCGGACCGTCCCAGATGCCGTAGCCCTGGACGCACATGAACTCGCCGCCGGAGCGGTTGACGCCGAGGAGACGGCGGACCGCGCCGTTCTGATCGGTGAACTTGTTGCCGGTGACGGTGAGTTCGGGTGCGCCGGTGGCCGGAGTCGGCGGCGGAGAGGTGGGCGGGGTGGTCGGGGGAGTGGTGGGCGGGGTGGTCGGGGGATCGGTCGGGGGAGTCGTGGGCGGATCGGTCGGGGGCGTGGTGGTGGGCGGAGTGGTCGGTCCGTCCACGTTGCAGGGCACACCGCCGAGCGTGAACGCGGTGGGGGCCGTGTTGGCCCCCGTCCACGAGGCGATGAAGCCCGCCGTCACCTGCGCGCCGGAGCCGAGCTGGGCGTTCCAGCTCTCGTTGGCGACGGTCACGGCGGCGCCGGACTGGGTCCACTTGCCGCCCCAGCCCTGGCTGACCTGCTGGCCCGCCGGGAAGGAGAAGCCGAGGCTCCAACCGTTCAGCGCGGTGCTGTTGTTGGTGACGGTGACGGCACCCTGGAAGCCCCCGGTCCACTGGTTGGTGACCGAGTACTCCACGGTACAGACGGGTGCGGCCGCGGCTCCTGAGGCCGTACCCACGAGGGCGAGCGCCGTGCTCGCCATCGTGACGGCTGCTCCTGCGAGCAGCGCGGTGAGACGTGGGGGTCGTCGCATGAGCGAGTCCTCGCAGCGAGGGCACGCCTCCTACGGCGTGCCGACTGGATGGAATCGCTCCCACTGGTCGGGCAGACCGTAGCGGCAACGGAAGCCAAGCAAAAGAGGAGTTGAGGAAATTCCTCGTCGTTTGCCTTCGACTCTTCACACATCTTGACGTGGTTGCGTCACGCTTGCACAGTGGGAGCGCTCCCACTGGTTCATGGCTTGTTCACGCACCCCCCGTACGGCCCGCCCCCCGCACCCCGCGGCGCTCCGTACGGCCCGCTCTTCGCACCACCCGACCTCCCGAGCCGCGAGGAGATCCACCCGCATGCAACGCCTGAGACCACGCCGCCCACGCAGGCACCTGACCGCTCTGACCGCCGCGCTCTCGCTCCCCCTCGGCCTGCTGGCCGCCGGCGCCGGCGCCGGCACCGCGCAGGCCGCGGCCATCGCGTGCAGCGTCGACTACAAGACCAACGACTGGGGTTCGGGCTTCACCGCCGAACTCACCCTGACCAACCGGGGCTCTGCCGCCCTGAACGGCTGGACCCTCACCTACTCCTACGCCGGTGACCAGAAACTCACCAACGGCTGGAGCGGGGTCTGGTCCCAGTCCGGCAAGAACGTGACCGTCACCAACGCCGGCTGGAACGGCACCGTCGCCGCCGGCGCCGCCGTCACGGCCGGCGGCCAGTTCACGTACAGCGGCACCAACGCCGCCCCCACGAACTTCGCCGTCAACGGCACCCTGTGCGCCGGCGCCCACCAGCCGCCGGTTGCCGTCCTCACCAGCCCCGCCGCGGGCGCGGTCTACGCCCAGGGCGACGCCGTCCCGCTCGCGGCCACCGCCGCCGCGGCCGACGGCGCCACCGTCGACAAGGTCGAGTTCTACAGCGACACGACCCTGCTCGGCACCGACACCACCGCGCCCTTCACCCACAGCGCCGCCGGCCTCACGACCGGCGCCCACTCGCTCTACGCCAAGGCGTACGACAGCCAGGGCGCCTCCGCCGAGTCCGCCCCCGTCGGCATCACGGTCGCCGCGGGTCCCGCGCTCGTCGCCACCCCGGCCCAGCTGGCCGTCCGCCAGGGCTCCACCGGCACCTTCGACCTCAAGCTGTCGAAGGCCCCGGCGTCCGACGTCACCGTCACCGTGGCCCGTACCTCCGGCAACACCGGCCTCACCGCCACCCCGGCCGCGCTCACCTTCACCCCGGCGAACTGGAACACCGCCCAGAAGGTGACCGTCACCGCCGCCGCGACCGGCACCGGCGTCGCCGTCTTCACCGCGACCGCCCCCGGCCACGCCAAGGCCGAGATCCAGGCCACCCAGCTCGCCGCGGACTCCACCTACGACGCGCGCTTCCTCGACCTGTACGGGAAGATCACCAACCCGGCCAACGGCTACTTCTCGCCCGAGGGCATCCCGTACCACTCCGTCGAGACCCTGATCGTCGAGGCCCCCGACCACGGGCACGAGACGACCTCGGAGGCGTACAGCTACCTGATCTGGCTCCAGGCCATGTACGGCAAGATCACCGGCGACTGGACCAAGTTCAACGGCGCGTGGGACACCATGGAGAAATTCATGATCCCGACCCACGCCGACCAGCCGACGAACTCCACGTACAACGCCTCCAAGCCGGCCACCTACGCCCCCGAGTGGGACCTCCCCTCGCAGTACCCGGCGAAGCTGGACTCCGGCGTCACCTCCGGCTCCGACCCGATCGCGGCCGAGCTGAAGAGCGCCTACGGCACCGACGACATCTACGGCATGCACTGGATCCAGGACGTCGACAACGTCTACGGCTTCGGCAACGAGCCCGGCAAGTGCTCCGCCGGCCCGACGGCGACCGGACCCTCGTACATCAACACCTTCCAGCGCGGCCCGCAGGAGTCCGTCTGGGAGACCGTCACCCACCCGACCTGCGACAACTTCACCTACGGCGGGAAGAACGGCTACCTGGACCTCTTCACCGGGGACGCCTCCTACGCCAAGCAGTGGAAGTACACCAACGCCCCCGACGCCGACGCCCGCGCCGTCCAGGCCGCCTACTGGGCCGACCTCTGGGCCAAGCAGCAGGGCAAGGGCTCCCAGGTCTCGACCACCGTCGGCAAGGCCGCCAAGATGGGCGACTACCTGCGGTACGCGATGTTCGACAAGTACTTCAAGAAGGTCGGCGACTGCGTCGGCCCGACCGCCTGCCCGGCCGGCACCGGCAAGGACAGCTCCCACTACCTGATGTCCTGGTACTACGCCTGGGGCGGCGCCGTCGACACCTCCGCCGGCTGGTCCTGGCGGATCGGCTCCAGCCACGCCCACGGCGGCTACCAGAACCCGCTGGCCGCCTACGCGCTCAGCGAGTACGCCCCGCTCAAGCCCAAGTCGGCCACCGGCCAGACGGACTGGGCCACCAGCCTCGACCGGCAGCTGGAGTTCTACCGCTGGCTCCAGTCCAGCGAGGGCGCCATCGCGGGCGGTGCCACCAACAGCTGGCAGGGCCGCTACGCCACCCCGCCGGCCGGCACCCCCACCTTCCACGGCATGTACTACGACGAGAAGCCCGTCTACCACGACCCGGCGTCGAACCAGTGGTTCGGCTTCCAGGCCTGGTCGATGGAGCGCGTCGCCGAGTACTACCAGCAGACCGGTGACACCGCGGCCAAGACCGTCCTCGACAAGTGGGTCTCCTGGGCGCTGTCCAAGACGACCATCAACCCCGACGGCACCTTCCGCATCCCGTCCACCCTCCAGTGGTCCGGCGCGCCCGACACCTGGAACGCGGCGAACCCCGGCGCCAACACCGGCCTGCACGTCACCGTCGCCGACTACACCAACGACGTCGGCGTCGCCGCCGCGTACGCCAAGACCCTGACCTACTACGCGGCCAAGTCCGGCCACGCGGAGGCCAAGCGGGTCGCCAAGGCCCTGCTCGACGGCATGTGGGACCACCACCAGGACCCGCTGGGCATCGCCGTCGAGGAGACCCGCGCCGACTACAACCGCTTCGACGACCCGGTCTACGTGCCGAGCGGCTGGACCGGCGTGATGCCGAACGGCGACACGGTGAACAACACCTCCACCTTCGCCTCGATCCGCTCCTTCTACCAGGACGACCCGGCCTGGCCGAAGATCGAGGCCTACCTGGCGGGCGGCGCCGCCCCCGTCTTCACCTACCACCGGTTCTGGGCCCAGGCGGACATCGCCCTGGCCATGGGCTCGTACGCGGAGCTGCTCGAATAACAGCCCGCCCCGCGCGAGGGGCTCCGCGTACGACGAGGCCGGGCGGTCCCCGAAAG